>SVKJ01000018.1 GCA_015068525.1 Oscillospiraceae bacterium
AAGGAATGATTAACAGACTTGGCGACAGAATTGCAAAATTGCAGTTCAAGGATATTGTATCAGTAACACAATTATTTATGCTATTGGCAAATGAATATGAGTGGCCTCAGGAATACATAGATGGTGTGTATGCACACGCTGTCGAAGAAGCCAAGAAAATTCCATCAGTGAAATTATGGAATGAAGAAAGGAGATATGACTAATGAGTATAGATATCAGAGAAAGCAAGCAACTTAATCAGAAAAAGAAATCTGATACGCTTGATGAAATACTCGGCAGATTAGCAGTTATTGAAGGCAAGGTTGACAACCTTGCCTCCGAAAAGAGAAGCAAAATCGACGAAACCATAAGAGATGTAAAATCATCAGTTTATAAAATTGAGGATAACATTTATACATCGGCAGACAAACACATGAAACAGATTTTGCTGAGAGTGTTTCAAATATCGGGAGCGATTATCCTATGTGCACCTGCTGTCATTGTAACACTCTGGTGGCTCCTATCATTTGTAGGAATATTTGTATAAGGACAGGATGGTTGTAAAAAACACCAGAAATCTTTTGTTGATATTGATGAATAGACTTATAAGATAATTATGGTATGATTGGAGTGATCCTATGAAAATAGTAGTGGAATATGGTAAACATAACCTTTTTAGCGGTGTGCCGATTAAATTAGTAATACAGAGCATTGAAGAACTGTATAAACATTTTGAGGCAACAAAATATTTACCGCAAATTTCACACAAATCAATTTATTATAGAGAAAGGGTGAATGTGAATGAATCTTATTGAGAAATTAAGGGCGAAATACGGTGTTGTAAAGGCAGTGATTTATGCTAGATTTAGTTCCGAACTGCAAAGGGAGGAAAGCATTGATGCTCAAATGAGAGCAACAAAAGAATTTGCAGAGCGTAACGGCATCGTTATCCTCAGAGAATATGCAGATAGGGCAAAATCTGCGACGACAGATAAAAGACCGGAATTTCAACGAATGATAGCTGATGCCCATAAAAGAGAATTCCAGCTTGTGCTTGTGCACAAGCTGGACAGGTTTGCGCGAAACCGCATTGACAGTCTGGGATATAAGATGGAACTAAAAAAGTATGGTGTATCGCTGTTCAGTGTGACCGAACAGTTGGATTTTGATACTCCGGAGAGTATCATTACCGAATCGGTGCTTGATGCGATGGCGGAGTATTACTCACTTAACCTTGCAAGAGAGGTTGAGAAAGGCAAAAAAGAAAATGCCTACAAGTGTAAGCACACAGGCGGACAACCGCCCCTTGGCTATGATGTGGATCCAGAGAGTAAATTACTCGTGATTAACGAACATGAAGCAGAGGTAGTAAGGCTTATATTTCAAAGATATATTGAAGGCTACGGATATTTACAAATTGCCAATGAACTGAATGCAAAAGGTTATCGTACTAAAAAAGGAAATACCTTCTCGACCAATTCCTTTGTGTCGATACTTTCCAATGAAAAGTATATGGGAACCTATGTTTATAATAAGTCGGCAGAGAAAAGTGCTGACGGAACAAGAAATGGACATGCCTATAAGCCAGAGGAGGAATGGATTAAGATTGAGAACGGAGTCCCGCCGATTGTGAGTAAAGACGATTTCTTATATATCCAACAAAAACTCGCCACGAATAAAAAGAAATTCCATGGGTATAAGCATATTGAAGAATACTTACTTTCAGGTAAAATCTTCTGTGGGAAATGTGGTAGTCCCTATATAGGTGACAGACGAGCGGATAAAAGACGGTCTAATGTATTGATAAAGTATGTTTGCAATCTAAAAAAGCGAAAAGGTAAAAACGGTTGCGATGCAAGAGATTTGCATCGGGATGTTCTTGAAAAAATTGTACTCGATAAAATAGCGGAAAATGTGTTTGATGATACACTGTTGGAAAAGCTTACAGAATATTACAATGGGTTTAAAGAAAAGTGTAATGATGAGTTAAACGGCAAAAAGACAGCCTTGGAGAAGAAAATTAAAAGTCTTGAGGGTGACATAGAGTATCTAATAACCATGATGATTAAAAGGCGTACAGAAGCCTTGTTTGAAAAGTTAGAAAAAATGGAAGAAGAAAAGGCGAACCTGCAAAGCGAACTTAGAAAGCTGGAACAGACACAAAAAACCTCGCCTGTATCACAAAGTGATATTGAGTACACCTTATGGCATGCACAAAAGATGCTAAAAAACAAAACTCTATCTAACACCAAACAACTGATTGAGTCATTGGTAGACAGAGTTATCATATACGATGAGTACATACAAATCAAATTCACCTTTGCCAAAACGAAAGACTATAATTTCGATCCGCCGACAAAAGAAGAGTTGGTCGAAAACGAGCAAAAAAATAATCTGGGCGTAACAAACGTTACGCCCAGATGTGGCGGAGAAGGAGGGATTTGAACCCTCGCGCCGGTTTCCCGACCTACACCCTTAGCAGGGGCGCCTCTTCGGCCTCTTGAGTACTTCTCCATAAACCGAAAATAATTTCGTATGAAATTGTTTAGGCAGGTTTTTTAAACCTGCCTAGTTAATATTCTGGCAGAGAGGAAGAGATTCGAACTCTTGGCACTTTCGTGTCACTGGTTTTCAAGACCAGCTCCTTAAACCACTCGGACACCTCTCCATATCAGTACAACCTATTATAACAAAAAAAATTCCTCTTGTCAATATATTTTTTCTTTTTATTTTAATAAATTATTTGTATATTTTTAGCGTATATTGTTGTAAAAAAATTTTTTGTATGATAAAATTATGTGTAGAATGGATTATTATAAGGCACTCGGGAGTCGAACACCTTATGGTTTAAAATTAGAAATTTCGCTTAATACTGCAGAAATTCCTGCGGATATACGTAAGTATCATCCTTGAAATTTCTTTGACTTAAACAAAATTTCTAAATTTTAAACTCTTCGACCTTAAACGTAGGAAAATTTCTAAGATTTTTAATGCGAAGGACGAAGTCAGGCTGTCGCCTTACGAGGACGCCAAGTTGAAAAGATTAAAATTTAACAAATTTAAGGCATAAGGGGTTTTGGCTCCCGAGTGCCTATCAAATAGTAACAAAAAGGGAGATGAATATGAACAAAACTCCAAATTCTCTTAGAAAACATATCGGTATATTCGGGGATACCAATTCAGGAAAATCCCAACTTTTTAATAAAATCATAAATCAGGATTTAGCAGTTGTATCGGACAAAGAGGGAACGACTACTGACCCTGTTAAAAAAGCAATGGAACTTATTGGTTTTGGTCCTGTTGTGTTTGTTGATACTGCAGGGACTAATGATTTTACTGAACTTGGAAATTTAAGGAATAAAAAAACATTTGATGTTTTAACCGAAGTTGATTATGCTCTCATTATATGTGATTTTAAAAAATATAATAAAGTAACATTAGATAAAATTAAAGAAACTCTTAGCAAGAATAATACTCCTTATACAATTGTTATATCAAAAGAAGATACTTTAAATGACGAGGAAAAGGAAAATGCAAAGAAGGAATTTAAAGATGCGATTTTTGTTTCTTCTTTTGATGAAGTGTCAATTGACAAACTAAAGGAACATCTTATTTTGAAACTTAAAAAAGAAGAAGAGGAACAAGGGCTTCTTAACGGAATTTGTAAGGCAGGCGACGATGTGGTACTGGTTGTGCCTTCGGACAGCGAAGCGCCAAAAGGAAGGCTTATTCTTCCACAGGTTCAGACAATAAGGGACTGTCTTGATAACAACATATATTGCCATATAACAAACGAAGAAAATCTTTCAAAACTGCTTTTGGATTTAAAGAAGGTTGATTTGGTAATAACAGATTCTCAAGCCTTTAAAAATGTTAATGAAATTGTTCCGAAAAATATACGTCTTACATCTTTTTCGATGCTTCTTGCAAGGCAGAAGGGGGATTTTAAAACTCTTTATGAAGGAGCGCTTTTTATCGAAAGGCTAAAGAATAATGACAAGATTCTAATAAGCGAGGTATGTACTCACAACACATCTCATGAAGATATAGCGAGGGTAAAAATACCAAACCTTTTAAAAAAAGTTACAGGACTTAATCTTGAATTTGAATTTACATCAGGGCAGGATTTCCCCGAAAATCTTACCGATTACAGTCTTATTATCCACTGCGGAGGGTGTATGATTACTAAAAAAGCGATGGGAAAAAGGCTCGGCAAAATCAAAGAAAAGAATATACCTGTTACGAATTTCGGAGTTGCACTTTCCTATCTTACAGGTGCATATAAAAGGCAGGAATTTTTAAAAAATTTGTAAAGAAAGGAGAACTGTATGGAAAATTTATATTCTCTGATTGTTATAAATGAAGAATTGGACTCGATAAAAAAAGTTGAGATATCAGAAGATAATATTCCCGAAGAGTTAAATGGGGAAAGCGGGTTTCACATTTTTTATGTCAGAATGCTTACAGAACTTATTTTAAGAGAGTTAAAAGAAAAAGGTTATAATTTATCCGAAAAGCAAATAAATGATATTTCCATTGCTTCTTCTTTGCATGATATAGGGAAAGTAAAAATTCCAAAAAGCATACTTGATTTTCCGGGAAAACTTTCTCCTGTAGAGTATGATATAATAAAAAAACATACGGTTCTTGGCGAAGAACTCATTAAAAATGCAAATTCTGATATAGATACTGAAATTTTAAAACATGCATTTGAAATTGCAAGAAACCATCATGAAAGATGTGACGGGACAGGGTATCCTGACGGGAAAAAAGGTGAAGAAATACCGATTTCTGCTCAGGTTGTTTCTCTTGCCGATGCTTATGATGCGCTTACAAGTTTAAGAAGTTATAAAGAGGCTTTTTCTCAGGACGTTGCGATTGAAATGATTGCTAACGGTATGTGCGGTTTTTTTGATGAAAAACTTGTAGAATGTCTTTTAAATGTTGTAAATGACAAGGTTCTTGTGAAGATAAGAGAAAATATAAAAGAAAAAAGAAGAATTGTTGCCGACCCTGATACTTTAATGGTAAAAAACACTCTTATTATTGGTAATACAGGGTATCTTACAAAAAAATTTATTGATGAAACCTTTGAAAACAGCGATGTTTTAATAGTGGGAGAAACTGATATTGCAGTTTCTAAAAACATCAGAGTATTTAAGGGTAATAATCCGCCTCTTGAAGCGATTTTTTCTGCATACGAGTTTGATATGATTATATTTTTATCAAACGAACTTACATTTAATGCAAAAAAACAAAGCGACGCCAACAATTTAAGAGAAATTTTAGATTTAATTGCAAAATATAACAAAAGTGCGAAAGTAATGTATTTTACTTCTTTAGACGGTGGATTTACACCTGATACAGATAAGGGAATATTGACTGTTGCAACTGAAAATTTATGCGAATATTATACTAAACATTTTAATGTGGATATAAAAATTGTAAGAATTCCTTATCTTTATTCGGGAAAACTCAGTGATGACTTCTTATATAAGGTATTTGAACAGATGGAAAAAGGAAAGGTTGTACTTCCTTTTGTAGCATCGGAGCGAACTTTCTTCTTATCATTAAGTGACCTTTCTTCTTTGATTATAAGGTTTACGGATAACTGGCAGGAGGGGGTTGGCACACTTACTGTAAATGAAGAATTTCATATATCATTTTTAGAGTTTGCAGAACAAATTAAAAAGATAAAACCTGATGTTTCTTTTGATTTTACAGGCGAATATTTTTTAGGGGATATAACTACTAACAACAGGGCGTTAAGAAATGAATACGGATGGTTTTCAAAAATATCTGTTTTAGACGATATTTTTGAAGAGTATGAAAATTATCTTGTTGTTAAGGATAGGAAAACAGAGGGAAGATTTAATAAATTTAAAAAATGGTTAACCGAACATTCTCTTATAGTAAAAATTGCGGAACTGATTTTACTTTTTGTAATTACTGAAATATTAAATTATACGACAAATTCTTCCTTGTTCTTTTCAATAGTTGATTTCAGGATGGCGTTTACAGTTATAATTGCAACTGTGCACGGGCTTTATTTCGGGCTTTTAGCCGCAGGGTTAAGTTCGCTTTCATATCTTGTGGCAAAAATTATATCAGGTACAAAATGGCTTACTATTTTTTATGAGCCGTCAAACTGGCTGCCTTTTATTTATTTCTTCTTGGTAGGGGCACTTTGCGGTTATGTTAAACTAAAAAAAGATGACAGGATAAAATTTCTTTTGGAAGAGAATAATCTTTTAGAAGAAAAGTTAGAATTTACAAGAGATTTATACAATGATATATTTGAGGAAAAAAGAGATTTAAAGAAACAGATTATATCCTCTAAAGACAGCTTTGGTAAGATATTTGATGTTACAAGAAATTTGGATACTGTTGAACCTCGTGAACTGTTCTTAAAAATTATGGACACTTTTGAAGAAATACTTGAAAATAAAAGTATCTGCGTATATTCAGTTGGTAATAACAGTTATTTCGGAAGGCTTGAGGTAGCCTCCCGTGACATTATTGAGGAAGCGTCCCGTTCCATATCTTTAGATTCATTCAGTCCTATAATAGAAAGAATAAAAAAAGACGAAATATGGAAAAACACAAATCTTATTCCCGGACTTCCGATGTATGCAGCAGGGATATACAAGCAGGATAAATTACAACTTTTAATTTTTCTTTGGTATGTTAAACCTGACCAGAGAACTCTGTATTATGTAAACTTATTTAAAATTCTTTGCGATTTGGCAGAAATGTCTTTACTCAGGGCGCTTGACTATACGAATGCAGTATATGAAAATCAGTATATTGAAGGAACGAGTATTTTAAACAAAGAAGAATTTCACAAGGCTTATGATAATTTTAAGAAAATGGCAGATAGAAAAGTATTTGTTTACAGTTATCTTGAAATTGAAATGGGAAGTTTTTCATATAAGGAAATAAATGATATAATCATTAAAAAAATCAGAGCAAATGATATTTTGGGCGATTTGGGGAACGGTAAAATAGGGCTTCTTCTTTCTCAGGCAGGGGAGGAAGATTTAAAATATGTGATGCCTCGTTTTTCAGATACAGATGTTAAAATTGAAGTTATTAAAGATTAGATTGGAAAGGGGAATATGTTATGATTTATGTTTATATACTGCTTTTAGTTATACATATTCTTCTTTGCGTGTTAACTTTTTTGGGAATTCATTTAAGATTTCTTAAAGTGCATAAATATATGTTCTTTGTTGTATTATGCCTTCCTTTCTGGGGCTTTTTATTAGTTATACTGCTCCACAGTGAACGTTTTTTGAAACAAGATGCCCGTTTAGATGTTGGTGTAGAAAAAATGAAACTTGATTCGGTACTTTATCAGTCGGTTGAGATAGATAAAGATGATGACGAGGAAATAGTTCCTATTGAGGAGGCACTTATTGTAAATTCTTATAAGGAACGCCGTGAAATAATAATGGACGTGCTGAATGATAATCCGAAAGAATACATAGAATTTTTGAAAAAAGCAGGGAACAATGATGATACTGAGGTTGTTCACTATGCAGTAACCGCTATGGTTGAAATTTCAAAAGAAAACGATTATATGTTACAAAAGTTAGAGAGAAAACATTCTAAAAACCCTGACGATTACGATGTTTTAAAGGAATACAGTGATTTTGTATGGCACTGCCTTACACAAGGCCTTATGCAAGGGCAGGTTGAGGTTTTAAACAGAAATCTTTTTTCTGACCTTATAAGGAAAAAAATTGGCATAAAAGAAGAGAAAGAGGATTATATACGTCTTTTTGAAAATGCCTTTAGTCTTAAAAATTATACTGAGGCAGGAGATGTTTTAAATAAATTAGAGGAAAAGTATGGGTTTTTTGAAGAATTGTTCCTTTTGAAGATCAAATACTTTGCCACACTTGGTAAAGGCGATAAAATCCATAAGTTAATTGATGAAACGGAAAATATGGATATATATCTTCCTTATAAAGTAAAGGAGGAAATTGCATTTTGGAAAAATTAAAAGAAAGATTTTTAAAATTCCGATATAATGGTATTTTAGCCATTGTTCTTATATTCATAGTAATTGCTCTTATTGTTTTTATAGAAAGAAGCGGAATTTCAGTAAATTATACCAAAAGAGTGCTTGATTATCTTCCGAAAGAAAAAATAGTTACAAAAGAAAAAGCACAAATTAATTCGCAAAAAAACACAGTTTTATTATATAATTCTTTAAGTGCTTCAAGCAGTAATGCGTTAGAGGAATTTAAAGTTATCTTTACTGATATGAAGGTAGGATACGAACTTATTGATTTATCGTCTGAGCCGTTTCCTGACCTTAACAACTATAAAATTGCTGTTGTGCTTACTGAGGACTTAACTGTTTTCGAGGATAACGTGTTCACTTTATGCGATTGGGTTTATGACGGAGGAAGCACACTTTTTGCTGTTAGTTTATCTAAATCTGTATATACAACTGTAATTGAAACAAGGCTTGGAATTTTAGATTCTTCCTATGAGAATACAGAGGTTGAAAGCATTTTTGTAGAAAAAGATTTTATGGCAGGAGGAGGCAGAACTTTTTATATAGATGACGGTTTCGATTCTGCCTGGTCTGTTCAACTTGATGAGAAAAAAGCCAAAGTTTATGCATATACTTCGGGGGATAAAAAAACTCCTTTAATATGGGAAACGAAGTACGGGAAAGGCAAATTCGTTGTAGATAATTTCGGGCTGTATGAAAAAGTTATGAGAGGATTTTTTGTTGCATCTTACAGTTTGTGCGATGATGTTTGCGTGTATCCTGTTATAAATGGAAATGTGTTTTATCTTGATGATTTTCCGTCCCAGATACCAAGCGGCGATAACCGATATATTAAAAGAGATTTCGGTACTTCTATAAGAGATTTTTACGTTAATATATGGTGGCCCGATATGATGAATTTTCAGGATAAGTATAACTTGAAATACACAGGCCTTGCAATTTTATGTTATGATGATGTTGTTGACGGAACAACTCCGTCAAATGCAGATAAAGGAACATTTTTAAATTTCGGTAATATGCTTTTAAGACAGGGCGGGGAGATAGGCTATCATGGATATAATCATCAGCCTCTTTGCTTGTCCGACTGTGACTACAGGGGCGAATATGATTATAAAACGTGGGACAGTACAGGTGCTATGAAAGGCGCTTTTGATGAACTGATAGATTTTTGTGATGAACTTTTTGGCACTACTCCTATGAATATATACGTTCCTCCGTCAAATATTTTATCTTATCAGGGACAGAATTTCTTGTTAAGTGAATATCCTCATATTAAAACAATATCGGGAATATATTTTCCTGACTCCGATTGCGATTATACCTGTGTTCAGGAATTTGAGGTGCTAAATGACGGCAGAGTGCTTCAGCCTCGTATAGTATCGGGATGTGAAATGGACAATTTTATGAGTCTTGCAGTAATATCCGAACTTAATTTTCATTATGCAAACAGTCATTTTACACACCCTGACGATGCGCTCGACCCTGAGCGTGGTGCAGAAAAAGGCTGGGCAAGTTTAAAAAGTAGTTTTGACGATTATCTTTCATGGGTACATAACAGTGCACCGAAAATACGTAATTTTACGGGTTCTGAAATGTCAGCAGCGATACAAAGATATGCTGCACTTAATATAAATAAAGAAGTTTATGAAGATAAGATGATACTTAAGGTAGATAATTTTTATGACGAGGCATACTGTCTTATAAGGTTTAACGAAAATGAGTTTTCAAAAGTTACAGGCGGAGAACTTACCAAGGTAACGGGAAATTTATATCTGCTTCGTGTTAAAGATTCAAAAGTTATAATAGATTTTAAGAGGTAAAAATGAGAATTTGTCTGATACTTGAAGGGTGTTACCCTTATATTAACGGCGGTGTGTCTACCTGGATGCATCAATATATTGAAAATATGCCTGAGCATGAATTTATCCTGTGGGTTATCGGCGCAAAAGCAGAGGATAAGGATAAATTTGTTTATAAACTTCCAAAAAATGTTACAGAAGTGCATCAGGTGTTTTTAGATGACGCTCTTAAAGTGAAAGACAGTGGTGTTTTTACTCATAAGTTTAATAAAAAACAAAAAGAAGCACTAAAGAATCTGATGATTTCAAAAAGTCCTGACTGGGATTTATTATTTGAAATGTATCAGGTTAAAAAAATCAATCCTATGAGTTATTTAAAAAGTGAATTCTTTTTGGAAACTTTAGTTGAAATAACGAAAAAGGAATTTCCGTATATTGCTTTTTCCGACGCTTTCCATTCAGTCCGTTCAAGACTTCTTCCTGTTTTGTATCTTTTGGGAACTTATGTTCCGAAAGCAGATATATACCATGCAATTTCAACCGGTTACGGAGGACTTTTGGCATCTATGGGGGCATACATATATAAAAAGCCCCTTCTGCTTACCGAACATGGTATATATACAAGGGAGCGAGAAGAGGAAATTATCCGTGCAAAATGGGTTGAGCGTGCATTTAAAGGGCAATGGATAGACTTTTTCTATATGCTTTCCGATTTGATATATTCCCGTGCATTTCGTGTTACAAGCCTTTTTGCAAGAGCAATGGAAACACAGATAGATATGGGATGTGAAAGGGAAAGATGCAAGGTTATCGCAAATGGCATAAGTTATGAAAGATTTTGCAATATACCTCAAAAACAAGATGACGGTATTGTTGATATAGGTGCAGTTGTAAGATTTGCTCCTATTAAAGATATAAAAACAATGATTTATGCATTTTTCGAACTGACAACACGGCATAAAAATGTACGCTTACATATACTCGGAGGAATTGACGACAAAGAGTATGCAGAGGAGTGTTATGCACTGATTTCCCAACTTGGACTTTCAGATATGATAATAATGCCCGGACGTGTTAATGTGGTAGAATATTTCAAAAAACTTGATTTTACCATACTTACAAGTATATCGGAAGGTCAGCCTTTATCAGTCTTAGAATCTTTTGCTGCAGGAAGGCCATGTGTAACTACTGATGTCGGCTGTTGCAGAGAACTTTTAGAGGGAGATATAGGCGATAATTTAGGTATAGCAGGCTATACGGTTCCCCCTATGCAAAGGGAAAAACTTGCAGAAGCGATGGAAAAATTTGTTGAATCAAAAGAGTTGAGATTAGAGGCAGGAAGAGTAGGAAAACTCCGTGCTCAAACTTACTATAAATATGAGATAATGCTTGGAAAATATAAGAATCTTTATAAGGAGGTAGAGGAAAATTGGCAGGTATAGGTTTTGAACTTAAAAAACTTTTTGCTAAAAAAGGAATTTTACAATCTGTAAAGGCTTTCGGATATGCCACAGTTATATGTTCAGGACCGATGCTTTTAGGTGTTCTTCTTTTGCTGGGGCTTATGTTCTTATGTACTGTAAGCGGTATTGCTACTATGAAAAGAGAACTTCTTATATGTATGATTACATATACACTTTTAGCATCTATACTTACAACATCTTTTTTCTCGCTTCCTCTGACACGTTATATAGCAGATATGCTGTATACTGAAAATAAAAAGGCGATTTTGCCGTCTTTCTGGGGTTCGTGTTCTGTAATGATGCCGCTTGGAAGTATACTTTACGGGATATTTCTTCTTATTTCAGGTGCTACACTTTTACAGGGGATGTTTTTATTCATATTTTTTAACGAACTGATAATAACCTGGAATGCAATGAGTTATTTAACTGCAATAAAAGATTATAAAGGGATTTTTACATCATATTTAGTTTCAATACTTACGATTTTTATTGTCGGATGGATACTTGTTTTATTTAAAGCACCTGTAATTGAGAGTCTGCTTTTTTCGGTAACTGTCGGATACGGTGTTATGGTTATATGGGACATTATACTTTTACACAGATATTTTCCCAAGAGTAATCTTTCGGCATTTACATTCTTTAAGTGGATAGATTTATTTTGTCCTCTGGCGTTTTCCGGACTGTTTATAAATATAGGAATGTTTTTGCATCTTGTTATAATATGGGCAAGTGATATAGGTATAAGAGTTCACGGACTTTTTTACGGAGCGCCCGAGCATGATGTTCCTGCACTGATTGCTTTTATGACAACGCTTATAACTACTGTTAATTTTGTGGTATCGGTTGAGGTTAATTTTTATCCTAAATACCGTAATCATTACAGCCTTTATAATGATAAAGGAACAATCGGCGATATTATTCAGGCGGAAAAAGAGATGCTTGACGTTTTAAAAACCGAAACTTTCTACACATCATTAAAGCAACTTTTATGTACGGCAGGGTTTATTGCCGCAGGAGGATTTTTATTTGATATACTCCCTCTGGGATTTAACGAAATGATGAGAGGATATTTCAGAATTTTAGCAGTAGGATACGGACTTTATGCAATAGGAAATATGATTTTTCTTATACTTTTATATTTTACGGATTATAAAGGAGCACTCGTTGTAAGCGGAATTTTTGCATCAGGTTCGGTTGTTCTTACATTGATTTCGCTTTTGTTACCGCCCGTGTATTATGGGTTTGGATTTTTAATTGCTTCGCTTTTATTTGTTATAACAGGGATAATACGTCTTGACTATTTTACAAAACGTTTGCCTTATTATATACTGGCAGTTCAACCGCTTACCGAAGAAGATAAAAGCGGCAGGTTTACAAGGTTGGGTGCATTTTTGGAAAATAAACTGGAGGGGGAAGAGTAGTATGAAAAAGGGAATGAAGTTTGTCGCACTTATTGTTTCATTTGTTTTTATACTAAGCGGATGTATAAAAGAAAAACCTGTGGAAGAAATATCAGATAACACTATAAAACAATATGTTGATCCAAGCCTTGACGGATATAAGTTCAGGGATAATAAGTACCTTTATAAAAATTCCGACCCGAAAAAAGTGGTAACGATGTATCTTACTGTTTTAGAGGGAAATTCAGGGGAAGGTACCGATCACACATGGGAAGAAGTAAATTCCTATTCAGTGTATGACTATGAAAAAATGGGTATTGACAGGTACAAGGTGGAAGGACTGTTGCAGGTAGGGGATGAAAGCGGACCACTTCCGGGAGAACTTGGATATAATCAAATCTCACCTAACTGTACTGTGCAGATAAGAGGTCAGTCCTCAAGTTTAAGAGAGCAAAAAAATTATAAAATAAGTGTAAAAGATAATAAGGGGCAGTGGAACGGTCAGTCAACAATTGCACTTAATAAGCACGTATCCGACCCTACAAGATTTCGAAATAAACTTTCCTACGATTTAATTTCGGGTATTGACGAAATAATGGGGTTAAGAACAACTTTTGTGCATCTTTATGTTAAAGATACAACTTCCGGTGGAAATAATAAATTTACTGATTATGGGCTGTATACGCAGGTTGAGCAACTTAACAAAACTGCATTAAAAGCACACGGGCTTGATAATAAAGGGCATCTATATAAAATCAATTTCTGCGAGTTTTACAGATATGAAGATGTTATAAAACTTAAAGATGATCCCGATTTTAATATAAAAGAGTTTGAAAAAATCTTAGAGGTAAAAGGAAATGACGACCACTCAAAACTTATAAAAATGTTAGAGGATGTAAATGACTACTCAAAAGATTTTGACGAAGTTTTAGACAAACATTTTGATATAGAAAATTTAAGTTACTGGATGGCTTATCAGATTTTAATGGGAAACATTGATACCCAAAGCAGAAACTTTTACATATACAGTCCACTAAATATTGATAAGTGGTATATTATCCCGTGGGATAATGACGGAAGTTTAAGAAGAACGGAACTTAACCTTGCAGGAAGAAGCGACAATGGTGGTTGGGAGGAAGGTATAAGTAACTACTGGGGTAACGTTTTATTTAAAAGAGCATTAAAGAGTGAAAAATATGTTTTGGCACTTAACAGAGCGATAGAAGAAATTAAGGCTTATCTTAATTATGAAAGAGTTAACGAATATGTTACAACTTATGCAAGTATAGTAAAACCATACCTTTACAGAATGCCCGATATAATGTATGCACCTGTTACATCAGGACAATTTGATTATATCGTGAAAAATCTTGCAAATGAAATAGAAGCCAATTATCTTTCTTATAAAGAATCGTACGAAAAACCAATGCCTTTCTTTATAGGCCTTCCTAAAAAAACCGAAAAAGGTCTTTATATTGAATGTGAGGGTGCTTTTGATTTTGACCTGGAAAATATAACTTATAATATTCAGATTGCAAAAGATTATCGTTTTAGTAATGTAGTTGCAAATTTTGAGAATGTTTTAATTCCTGCAGTTACAATAGATATGCTTCCTAAGGGACAGTATTTTATCAAAGTTACTGCAACAAATGCGAGCGGATATACTCAAACTGCATTTGACTATTATATGGCAAGCGAAGGTAAACAGTACGGAGTAAAATGTTTCTACGTTGAGGCAGACGGAACTATTGTGGAGGATATTTATGTCGAAGGTTGAAAGATACAGGAATGAATGGAAGTATCTTATAGATACAGCCCAGAAAGAACTTATCTGCCAGAGGCTTAAACCACTTTTAAAACTTGATGAAAATGCCAAAGATGGCGGATATATGATAAGAAGTCTTTATTTTGAAGATTATTATAAAACATCTTATAATGAAAAAGATTCAGGTGTGTTAAGGCGAAAAAAATACAGAATAAGAATTTATAACTGTTCGGACAGAAGTATTAAACTTGAGCGAAAAAAGAAGTATGGAAGTTATATTTATAAAGAGTCTGCAAGGCTTAGCCGAGAGGAAGTATATAAAATACTTGACGGAGATTATGAATTCCTGCTTAAAAATCCTCAGTCACTGTGTCAGGAATTTTATTACGAATGTGTAAGTAATGTTATGCGTCCAAGAGTAATAGTCGATTATGAAAGAGAGCCATGGATAATGGACGAGGGGACAGTAAGAATTACATTCGATATGGACGTAAGAGCCGCAGTTGGCAATTTTGATATATTTGATGAAACACTTCCTGCACTTACGGTGTTAGAGCCGGGTAAATGCGTAATGGAGGTTAAGTTTACCGAATTTTTACCACGTATTGTCCGTGATGTTCTGCCCGATAAGGCATCGGAATTTACGGCAGTTTCAAAATATGTTTTATGTTATGAAAAAACGGAATATATGAACAGTTTCAAATATTGGTACGAGAATTAAATTTATTTGATTTAAATAAAGGGGGAATAAAAATGAGTGTACAGGATTTTATTAAAAAGTCGATACTTAATTCAGGTGCGTTTGACGGCGTAAGCCTCACAAATATTGCGCTTGGACTTACAACAGCAATTTTAGTAGGTTTAGTAATTTATTTTACTTATAAGAAGTTTTATATCGGTGTTATTTATTCGAAAAGTTTTGCAATGTCATTAATAGGTATGAGTGTGCTTACTGCTACAATCACTCTTGCAATAAGTACCAACATCGTAATTTCTTTAGGTATGGTCGGTGCTTTATCTATCGTTCGTTTCAGAACGGCAGTTAAAGACCCCTTGGACCTTTTATATCTTTTCTGGTCTATAACCTCAGGGATTGCATCGGGAGCAAATATGTATCTTTTAGTTGTTATTGCCGCTCTTGTTATGGTGCTTATTATATCAATCTTTTACAGAACAAGACAAAACGGAAGAATTTACATAGCAGTAATTCACTATCTTACTGATGAAGCGGGGGATAATGTTATCCGTGCATTCGGTAAAATGAAATATTTTATAAAATCAAAAACAGTAAGAAAAGAAAAAACTGAAATGGCAGTTGAAGTATATTGCAAAAATAACGATATGTTTTTCCTTGATAAAATTAAAAATATTGAGGGCGTTTTAGATGCGACCTTGATACAGTATAACGGAGAGTATCACGGGTAGTATTTATATTATTAACGAAAGGGCAACCGGAAAAATGGTAAATAATTTTAAAGGAGCAATATTCGATATGGACGGGACGCTTGTAGACTCCTTGATGTTATGGAATATAATATGGAAAAAATTCGGAGATGTTTTTTTGGGCGGAAAGAATTTTCTTCCATCAGAAACTGATGATAAAAAGATAAGGACAATGACAATAAAAGATTCGATGTATTATATTCACTCGCAATATGGTATTGGAAGAAGTGGTGATGAGTTGTTTTGCGAAACAAACAGGATAATGACAGAATTCTATTCGAGTCAAGTAAAACTTAAAGATGGTGTAGCAGAGTTTTTGGAATATTGTTATAACAACGGTATAAAAATGTGTATAGCATCCGCAACGGATATAAATCTTATAAAAATTGCTGTTGATCATTGCAATATAGGAAAATATTTTGATAATATTCTTTCCTGCGCTGAAATTGGTAAAGGAAAGGATCAACCTGATATATATCTAAAAGCGTTAGAGTGTCTGGGAACTAAAACAGATGAAACGTATATATTTGAAGATTCACACGTTGCAATTGAAACAGCAGATAAGTTGGGAATGAAAACAGTAGGAATTTACGATAAGTATAATTACGGACAGGAAGAAATGAAGAAAATCGCAACTGTGTATATCGAAAAAGGCGAAACATTGAAAAAACTTATTGATAATAACTGTATCTAAGTTGTCTATTCCTCATATTTTAAGCAACTAAGAAAAGAATGTTTGAAAATTCAGACATTCTTTTTTTTGATAACTTAGTCTAAAAAATGAATATAGTTATCCTTGTTTTCTTGTGTTAAACTTAAAGTAAGATAATATGTAATAAAGGAGATAATGATTATGACAAAAAGAATTATTTCATTATTGATTGCTTTAAGTTTTCTATTGGTTGGGTTTAGCGTATCTGCTGATTATACAGGGCTTACAAACCTTGCTTTAGGTAAGACTGTAACAGCAAATGCTTCAACTACAAAAACAGCATCTGTTACTGACGGAGAAAAGAGTGCTTCTTCAAATAGTGGTATATGGTTTGGATCGGGTTCAAAATATATAACTATTGATCTGGAAGAAAATACAGCATTTAATACAGTTGCTGTTTACGAATATCACTCTAGCAGTCCTGCTAAAATAACTGGATATACTTTAGAAATATCAGAAGATAATTCAGTTTGGGAAACGGTGGCACAAAAAGAAGGAGATACATCATTTGCAGTGCAGACAGATGTTGATAGGCGGTTTCTGGGAACAATAACATTTAATACTGTAAATGCAAGATATGTTAAATTTACTGTTACTTCTTCAACTGCTAATTATTACATCCAGGAAATAGAAATATACAACGATACTTCCCTTGGCGAAGTTACACCGCCTGATGATGAAGAGGAAACTGATGAGCCACAGGAGGATGCACAGAATTTTGCAAAATATAAATCGGTTGAAGTTAGCAGAGAATCAAGTGGCAAAGACCATACAAAAGTTACAGACGGAATTAAAAATATTTCAACATCAGCTGATGCGTGGAATGTTAAAGCAGGAGATTATATTATAATTGACCTTGCTAAAGAGAAAACATTTGATTGTATAGTTGTATATGAGTATTCTCATGCAAGGTCAAAAAGTTATAAGATTGAAACATCATCTGATAAATCAGTTTGGAATACCGTATTTGAATCGGATGAAATACTTACAGGTTACGGCGGGACTACGAGTGCATCGTCAAATGCCTCACACTATTACGGACAATTTTTTATAGATAAAACTACTGCACAATATGTAAAAATTACAATCAATGATTCGGCAGAATCGGGCAAACTTTCTTATATAGAAGAAATTGAAATATATGACAGGACCAATATGCCCGAAATTGAAACAGGGGAAGAGATAGTTGATATTACACTTAATCCTCCACAAGTGATTGATAGTGTTCCATACGAAAGTGAAAACTTCCATATATATTTATTTTTAGGTCAGTCCAATATGGCAGGAAGAGGCACACTTCTTAAGGAAGACTATGTTGTAGTTGAAAATGCTTATCTTTTAAACGATGATGGAAACTGGGAATATGCACAGGTTTATCCTAACGAAAACTCAAGATATTCTTGCTATCAGGGATATAACAGGTATTCAAACATAGATGCAGACGAAAAAAATCTGGCAAATCCTGCATTATCATTTACAAGAGTAATGCGTGAGAACTTACCTGAGAGCACAGGGATTGGAATAATTTCAAATGCAAGAGGGGGAACAACCGTAAAACAATGGCAGAAAGATTATGTAACTTCAGACGGCTCCGACAACTTGTATAAAAAGACATTAGACAGAACTTTAGCCGCTCTTGAAAAGGGTGGAGTTATCAAAGGTATTTTATGGCTTCAGGGAGATACCGATGCTGCAAACGACGGGTATCTTACAAATCTTAATAAACTCGTTTGCGATTTAAGAGAAGACCTTAACCTTTTGGAAAATGAAGTTCCTTTTATTGCAAGTCAGTTTGTACCTGCAAAAACAGCACAAAATGAAGCAATAACACAAATTGCATCTTATGTAATAAATTCTGATTATATAAGCAGTGAAGGCACAAGTTCAGTTGGCGATGATCTTCATTTTGATGGGATGTCGCAAAGACTCTTAGGTTGCCGTTATGCTGAAAAAATTATGAGCAAAGTTTATGGAAAGAATTTAACTGCAGAAGAACTTTATAACAGTGTTTATTTAGAAACTCCCGATGATTTACCTGATGCGTTTGCAGTTCCACTTTCATATTTCCCGTCAAGCCTTGAACCAAATGATTCTGTTACAGTTAAAAATCATTTAGGTCAGATGCAGACTATCACAGGGCATTATATGGTTATTTTAACAAAGATTAATCCTGAAAGTTCGGGATATACTTTGGAAGAATACGGAGTTTCAATATCGAAAGACGGTGTTAATTATACTCAGGATGCGAAATCACTTGTGGAATTAACAACCGATAATGCTTATATAATGCTTATCTATAACCTTAAAGCAGGCAATACATATTATTTCAGACCCTACTGTGTATATAAAGATACATCGGATAATTTATGGACAGTTAACGGAGAAGAAGTAATAACATACGAGGTAGAATAAAAGATTACAAATAAAAATAACGGACGTTTTGGGGACTGTCCCTAAAACGTCCATTTTTATAAAAAGACGATGTTTAAAGTAATTTTTAAACACCGTCTTTTTTGGGGGTGGCAGGCAGAATTCTATAATCAGGATTCTGCCATATATGTAACAACAGTAATATTATTTTCTGAAATACTACCTTCTTGAAGCCAGGTGCTTAGGTTTGCAATTTTTACATCAGGAGTAATATTTAAAAGTTCAACTGATGGTTTATTATATTTTTTCATCTTCAAATACCTCCTTAAGTTAATTATTTAGTGTAAATATTTTGCTGCTTCCGTATATGTTTGTAATCTTGCCTTCGGAATCTTTATATATTGCATAAGGTCTTAGGTAGTATGTAGCGCCTTGCTTTATACCTGTTCCTTCAAACAGAACTCCATAAGCACCTTCGTTAGTTGTTTTTTCTTTATCTGCAATACCTTTTATAGCATTTTCCGATGTAACGTCAGGAACTGCGTTTTCCATAAGCAGTACGCCATATTCCTGTAATTTGTATCCTGCAATTTCTGTAACTTTAGCAAAAATCATTGCATATCTGTTGTATGTTTTTCCATCAACTGTAATTGATTCTCCATCATTTGAAGAAAATGCGTTGTCAGCAGTTGCAATCGTAGCAGAGTCTATTGCAGATTTTACTGTAAATCCGAAGGTAACAGTTTTATTTCCGGCAGTAAGGGTTGCTGTATCGGAAACTTCCGAAGATGTATTAAAGGTAAGAACTCCGTTTTCAATTGTTCCGAATTTTTCATCAATTGAGTAATTAATTGTAGTTCCGTCATAAGAGAAGAAATAGTCATTTAAATTTATAGATTTTTCTTCGCCTGTTTTAAGAGTTTGCGCCTCAATATCTTTTAGTTTAACTAAGCCGTCACCATTAGCATTTTGGATATTGTCTATATCAATAGAGTCGCTTGTTGTATCCCCTTGTTGAAACTGAATGTTAAAAGAACGAACATTTATTGCAGAACTGCTTGTTCTCATAGGGAAAGAAGTGTAAGGCTCAGAAACAATATAAGTATCTATTGCGGCAACTGGTGTAAGAACTACAACTTTTTCGTTTAGCAAAATACTAATTTTTCCGAAAGAATTTGCTGTTCCAGTATTGCCAAGAATTTTAAGATTAAACCATTTATTATCTACAATATCATAGTTAGAAATATTTGCTGTAAATTTATAATTACTATTATCTTCAGGCCACCACTCAACAGTATCTTTTGTTATTACGAGAGCACCTGCTGTGTAAACTGTAGAATATGTATCAGGTTTAGAGTTTCTTGAAAAAGCAATTTTGGCGTATGAATTGTCATCTGTAATACATTTAAGTAGTTTTAATTCAAGTTCAAATAGATTACATGTTGATTTGCTGTATTCTGTCGAGAATGAAGCAAAACGGGCATAACCCAGAGCATTCATTGCAGGTTTGATTCTTAACATATTCGCAGAAGAGTTTCCTACTCCTGCTTTAGTATTTAATGTTACACGGACACTTGCACTGTTTGTCTTATCTGCAAACATACTGGCATCTTCGGCATTTTCAAAATCATAACTTTGTACAGTCGCACCGGCAGCAAAGTCCGCATATACAAAGATGCCTGACATTGAAAACAGAATTGATGTTGCTAAAATTAATAGCAGAATTTTTTTCATAAAAACACCTCTTTATTTTATTTTTTTTATTTTAATAACAATTGTAAACAAGATAAATTATCTTGGAGGCTTCTGCTCTTGTAAGATTTCCTTTTGGCCTAAATGTTCCGTCAGGATTACCTGAGATAAAGCCTGTTTGCGTTAAAAGATTAACTGATTCTCTGGCATATTCCGATATATCGTTAAAATCTGAAAAGGCGAGAGAATGTGAGAGATTAAGACTTATATTTTTTGATTTAAGAGCATTTAAAGTAAAATAAGCCATATCTTCACGTGTTATATATGCTTCAGGATAGAACTTATCTTCCCAAAGGTTTAAATTTATACCTGTACTTTCAAGTGATGCAATAAAAGGATAATACCAGTTGGATATGCTAACATCACTAAAAGCTGATTTTGCATTACTGTCATAAATCATAAGGCTTTCGACAAGAAGTTTAACAAATTCGGCTCTTGTTATCTCTCTTTCAGGTTCAAAGGTAGTTTTTGTCACACCTGAAATAATCTTAAGTTTATTTAAATTTACAATATAATCATAAGCCCATGACCCATCAATATCATAAAACGGGTTAACATTTGCTCCCGCAATTAATATGCTGTCGTTAATTTCAGGAATAACAGGCGTAATATCTAAGGTTTCTCCCACCGTAATAGAAATATCAACTTTTAAAGTAACATTTCCTCCTAAATCAAGGTTTCCTGTTAATAAGAAGGAGGTATCTTCTCCTGTTATATTAAGAGTTGAACCCAAAATATTTGCAACAGACGGATTATTTATAGACCATGTGGAAGAATTTATTTGAGGAAGGTTAACCGTATTTGAATATTTAGCCTGATTTATAATGTAAGAAGAAACGGTTTCTTTAAAGTTATGTATATAGTCTTTTATAATACTATCATCGGAAAAACCTTCTACTTCACTTATTCCTGCCTGGCCTGAAATTTGAGAAAGTGAAATTTTAATGTATTTTGTTGCTAAAGATGTTATCGGTATTATTTTTACATCTGCCCCAAGATTATCGGTATAAACTAATGTGCTTGAACTTGCCGAATCTCCTGCATATACTGAAATGTTTCCAATATTTTCTCCTTTTTCAAAATAAACTGCAAGTGCTTTTAAATTTTCTGCACCTTTAAGAGTAATTTCTAAGTTCAGAGTGTCGGATGGTAAAATATTCTTATATGCTGTTGATAAATTACCGTCTGTTATAACCGGAGAAGTTGAAGAGGCAATATTCTGTGAATTAATAAGGTTTTTAGAGCCTTCCGGTAAAACTACATTATTTTTATAATATACTTCAATTTCTGCTAAATACACATTCCCCGCAGCAGCCTTTTGGACAAGTTTAATATATCTTGCAGCAACTTTATCAAACTGATGTGTTGCAAGTCCTCCGTTTGTTCCTGCACCATTAACTGAAACGAGGGAAACATAATTTGTGCCATCAGTTGAATACAGGAGTTCATAACTTTCTAAGTTAAGAGATTTTGAATATTCATAAATGCTTACTTGGTTAATATATTTAATACTTCCAAGATCACATACTAAAAATCTTTCACTATTTGAGCCAAAGTTATATGCATTACTGTTACTTGAAATATATTTTGTACCGTCTTTTAATCTTGTAAGATTGGAAGACGAAGCACCTCCGCCTGATGTAAATGTTGAACTAAGCGCAAGATTTAAACTATCATTCGGTGTATTAGTCGGTAATTCGGGAGTCGGAGGCTGGGGTGGAGGTGGAGGCGTAGTACCTCCTTGTGAGCCCATAATTTCGATTTCCGAAATATATACCATACCCGATGTGTCTGTTCCTTTGTAAGAAGTGGGCTTAAATCTTATATACTGTGCGTTAACAGGAGAGGGGAATGTAACCGTTTTTCCGTCAGTTGCAAGTCCTGTACCTTCTGCAACCTTTACAGCATTTGCAAATGAACTGTTAGAGGAAGTTTCAATTACAAAATTGCCGATGTGTCTTGTAGCACTTGTGGATTCGTATATAATAATACTTTCAATAGTTTTTTCTTCACCCAAATCAAAGCCGATATAGTTTGAACCGTTGATTGAATTAATATATGCACTGTTACTGTTATTTGAAGGCTTAATACCGTCATTTACTTTAGCCTGACTTCCCGCACCACTTTTTATTACCTCAGCGCCTAAAGCAAAGTTGACAGAGGCAGAGTGAACAATCATACAACTTGAGATAATTACGGATATAATAATTAAAAGTGAAAAAAACTTTCTGATATTCTTCATATAAATCTCCTCCTTCTAATTATTTTTATATATCACGACTTCTCTGCTTTGCCCTTGGTAAAAACGCATAAACACCATAGAATTTTCATCTCCTACAGGGATATCGTTTTTCGAAGCAGTAAAGAGTGTGCCTGAATTTGTGTTAAATACATAGTAATATGTGTTTGAACCCATAAACTGAAATGCTTTTGTTATTTCATCCGTTCCGTTCGTTTTAATTCTATATAAGAATGAACTGTTGTTTAATGCCTCAACTGTCCCGTAAAGTGTCTGCAGATAAGTATAAGAATCAAGAGGACTTATAGTTTGAGGTGACATTGGATCAAAAATAATATTTACTCCATTTATTTCTCCCAAAAGGTTGTCATTATACTGTATAACCATTCCGGGACGTAAATTTATAATAGCAGAAGTGTTAAGAACATCTAACGCAACAAATTTTTCGGTAAGTTTTCCTTTTTCGTAAAAGTAAACTTTCTTTGTTTGTGCATCATCTTTATTAACAGCCGATACAATTTTTGATATAACAACCGTATTGTTCTTTTCGTTAGGTGTTCTTGTTTCAGACTCGTACATTACAACATAAGGTGAGGTTAAGAATTCGCCACCGTCATAAGCCTCTGTAACATATGATGAATAAGTTGAAAGGTCGGTTACTTTTCTTATTCTGAACAAGTTCTCATCTGTAAGTGCTGTATCACTTGGAACCGAGAATATAATAGTGTTTGTATTAACCAAAAAGTCGTTATTAAATGTTAAGCCGTTTTTTAAGTATGTTCGCATTTTCTTTTCGCCTGAAAGTTCAAGTTCTGCTGAGTTGTCAGAATTAAGAGCACGGGGAACTGCAGTGTAAATTTTGTCAACAAGTCCGTCACTGTTTAAAGAAAATTTAATCAGTTGAGGTTTCAGTGTTCCGTTTACGATAAGAGTATTATCAAACATTGTTTCGGTAAGTTCGGTTTTACTTCCTCCGTTTACGAATACTTTTTCTGCAAGTTTGTACTCATTATGACCGCTTTTTGTAAAAACTTTTATACTGATATTTACATAAGCATCAGTTACTTTTTTTCCTAATTTATATATGTATCCTACATCTTTTACACTCTTAGTTAAAGAATCACTAGCTGCGATTTTACCATATATATTAAGGTAATAGGTTGCGCTGTCGCCAAGTTTCTTTGAATAAACACCTGATGCTAAGAATTTTTCGGTAGGTTTATATTCCGTTTCATCTATCGTTATATATTCGGAAGATAAGACTTTGATGGTTCCTTTTACTGCATTGTCCGATACTTTGATTTCATAATAAGTTGCATCTTTGGAGATAACATTTATTCCGTTTGATTTTTCAATTTTATCGGGGAATATTGTTAAAACATTGTTTGGTCTTATTTCATTAAGACTGATTTCCATATTATTTTTTGAAATGCTGTATGAGGTTTCATCTTTTAAATCTATGCTTGAAAGATTACTTTCATTTTTTACTATAATCTTATTATCGGAAATGTTTGAAACAAAAACATCAATACCTTCTTTTATAATAACTGTCTGGTATCCTCTTCCGTCATTATCTATAAGAGTTATTTCTCCGTTTACGGGAGCGAAAATTGAAGCATCGTAATATCTTTTAAGTTTATTGTTATACAAAATGGTTGGATTACTGTTTATATTTAAAGAAATTTCCTTCATGTCGTCTGATGTGTAAATAATACGGCCTGATGAAGCAGAGACAATATTGTCGCTTTGTATATTGACGGTTTTACTTGTTCTTTCTTCAAAGTATCTTATAACAGGTCTTTGCATATCTTCGGTATATTCATAGTAGAATTTGATTTTTTTACCTATGAAATCCTTTATTTCAGGAATACTTGAATCAAACAGAGTATTTCCTATCATTACCTGACCTTTTGCTGTTTTGTCATACGATTCTATGATTGTTGCTGATTCGGTAACAGTAACAATGTTTTCTTGTGATGACATTTTCCAGACATTTTTCATAAGTGTTTTACCCTCTGCGATGTAATAGTTCTCCAAAGTGCCTGAATATGTTCTTTCCATTACATCAAGTTCCATAGCATTTACAATAAGTTTTGACGCGGCATTTTTGGTAAGTTCACCATTTGCAGATGAGTTAACATTTTTTGTAAGTTCATGATAAAGGAAAAATCCTTCAACTCCTGTTTCGGACATTATTTTTTTATATCCTGTTACGGAAAAAAGCGCTTCTGATGCTTCGCTTAATGTTATAGGAGCATCGGGCATAAATTTACCTGCAGTTTTAGGTGACATATATCCCATATTAAATACATACGAAATATCACTGTACTTTGGATGTGTTTCGTTTACATCTTTCAGACTTAGTGTAGATACTGAACCTGAAGAATCAGCTTTTAACACTTTTATAAGCCAGGTGGCAAATTCTCCTCTTGTAAGAAGTTCTGTTCCGTTTGTTTCGTTTGGGATAACCCCTATCTGCTTTAGAAAACTTAATTCGTAAGAATAGTTATTCGTTGGTTTTTCTGTAATTTCTTCTTTGTCGTCGTAAGATACATCATCTGATGGGATGTTTTGAATATCCTTTACAGAAATTTCAGTAAAATAGATATCGCCTGATTTTCCATCTTTATAACTTAAGGGTTTTATCCTTAAAGAATTTGCCATAATCATATTCTCAAAATTAACTTTGAGAATTCCGTTATCGCTCATTTTTCCCTGATATAAAACTTTGTAAGAATCGTCTATTGTCGAGCCTTCTTCGTCTTCTGAATCTTCAAAATCAGAGCATTCTACTAAAATTTCATCAATTTTTAAATCCAGTATAAATTCATTTATTGTTATTTCGTTAAAAAGTATAAGTTCGTCAAATTTGTATTCAACATAACTGTTTTCGGAAATTGCACCCATATTATATGCTTTTACAATGTCTGATACTGTGATACCATCATATAATAAAGAAGCCTCTGAATTTGTTTGGTTTGTGCATATAACCGTAACTGAATCTTGATTTAAAACATTTGATTCATAAGAAAATGCTACAGGTACAGTACTTGCAATGATTAGCAGTGATATTAAAATACTGATTATTTTCTTTAGCATTTTATTCCCCTTTCCCGAAATGATTACAATACTGCCCGGGTGTAATCTTTTCATATCTTTTAAATACTCTTATAAAGGCATTTGAATTATTGTAACCAAGTTCGGCAGCAACTTGTGCAACAATTTTACCTTGTTTTAACATTTCTTTTGCAACAGCTATTCTTTCTTTATGAATATAATCAAGAATACTTATACCCGTCTGGATTCTGAAAAGTTTGGATATATACGCTCCTGAAAGCCCAAAGTAATCAGCTATAATAGATACATTTATATCCGGATTTTTAAAGTTAAGTCTTATATATTGTTCTATTTTTTTAGAAAGATTTGCTGCATTGTTTGCAGAAACCGAGCCGTTATATTCACATATTTTCTTAAACACGTTTAATATACTCTCTTTCATTTCTGTTATTGTGTTTGAATCCATAATTTCATCTATAATACTTGATTCGTCAAGAAGATAGATTTCTTCATTATCTTCATCAATCTTTGGAAGTATGCGAAGAATTGTGTTTAAAACGTCAAAAATAAAGCATTTTGCAATTTGTACTGGGACAACTTTATTTTTAAAATTTGTATCGAAAATTTCGTTGATTATATTACATATTTCGGTAAAGTCGCCTGTTTTTGCATAATTTATAATCAGTTGTTCTTTTTCGAGAGAATAAACTACAGTTCCGCTAAGTCCCTCTATAAGTTTATAGTCAATAACACTTCCCGTTCCGTAAATAAATTTATATAAAAGTGCGTCCTGTGCTTCTTTGTATGAAATATTTACTTCTTTTTCGCTGAATTTTATGGTGCCCAGGGATATTGTAACAGTTAAGTTGAATTTTTCTTTATAAAATTCAACTGCTTGTTTTAAAGTATTTAATATATCCTCTGTACCTGTATTTCCGGGGAAGTTGATTATAGCAGTTATTATCCCGTCAATTCTTATAATTTCAGCACCCAAAAGTTCAGAAAGCGTATTTGCTATAATGAAATAAGCATCATAATATTTTTCAGATTGGTTTCTTATACTTTCTTCAAAAAATATATTTTCGTACTTGTCAACACTTATAGCGGCAACGATGTAGTTTTCATATTCAAAATAATTTTTAATATCTTCGCTTTTTTGTATACTTGAATTTAAACTCTCGCCCCTTAAAATACTTCTTAAGTAAGCATCTTTTTTATCATCTTTTACCTGAGAGATGATTTTGTTTAATTTTTCGTTTGTTGAAATAGATTCTAAAATATTTTTATTTATATATTCAAGTTCGTTTTTTATATCTTTATGTTCTCCGAAAAGATTAACGATTTTTTTAATCTCTCCGTAGTTTCGCATTGTAAATTTATAAATAATAAATAACCCTGCAAAGAGCGCAATGATCCACCCTAACAAAAGAATGTTTTTTAATGAATTTGTACTGTCTAAGTACGAGGAAGCGGGAATTATCATAACATATTTCCAGTCGGTAATATCCGAATTTAAAAATGTTACCATATAGTTTTG
>SVKJ01000019.1 GCA_015068525.1 Oscillospiraceae bacterium
GGAAGATAATACAGATGGTTTTACAGCAGGAAAGACTATCAGAATTAAGTATTACATTGATGAAATAACAGGAACCCCAAGGTTTATTTATAAGAATGAAGAATTATCTGTTTTGCAATAAGAGACTAGATATTTGTAAAGAATGATTTGTGATTTTTGATTGCATTGTAATTGATGTGATTATTGCCTTATTTGTTTCAACAGGCGAAATAAGAACAGAAATGTTTAATATTATAATAGAGCAATAGAAGGATTATAAAACTAACAGGTATAAAATAATCGGAGTAGGAAAATTCTACTCCGATTATTTTTTTACTTAAATATTAACTCTGCAATTTTTGATTTATATTTAATTTTTTTGCCATCTTCAAATTTAACTGTTACATTATCTTTTATAGAAAGAGCAGGGAACATTATAAAGAATAAATTTTTTCCTTTACCTTTTCCTAAAAGGATTTTTACCGAATCGTAAGAGCCGTAAGGAAGATTAATGTTTTTATAACTTCCTTTTTTATAATTTTCTTTTGATATTTTAATTTGGCAAGTATAATTTGTTTTCTTTTCAGTAAGAAACTTATCAATACTTTTTTTAATGTCATTTTTATTCTCGGCTATAAATTTCAGGGTTTCTTCTTTTGTTTTAAAAGAAGAAAATTCGTTTTTATAATTTTTTAAAAGATAATCTTTTACTGACTCTTTTGTCAATTGGTCAAAAGGGGAGTTACTGTTTGCTAAAATATGAAGTCTTACATATTTATCGCATAACGCATCACTTTTTCCTGCGTATACACCTATTGTTATGTAAGATAAAAGTAAAGTTATAAGTACAAATTTTTTCATAAAAAAACCACCTTATTAATAAAATATCTTAATAAGATGGTTGACATAATTTAAACTAAATATACCTGTTTTGTAATTTTTTCAAATTCTTTTTTACATTCATTTGCTTTTTTAAAATCATCAAATATACCGAAAACGGAATTTCCGCTTCCACTCATAAGAGTACCTAAAGCATCTTTCTTTATGAAAATTTCTTTATATTGCAGAATTTCAGAAGACTCTTTTTTAGAATAATCTTCCAAAACATTATACATTCTTTTTGATATTCCGTTTAAATCGCCTTCTTCTAAGGCTTTTATCATTCCCGAAGTATCAGGGTGATAATTTATTTCGTTTAAACGTACCATCTGAAATATTGACTTGGTAGATAATCCTTTATTCTGAGGTTTGGCAATAACTATATGACATTTTGGAAGTGGTGGAAGAGGTGTAAGTATTTCTCCTATTCCTTCTGCAAGGCAAGTCCCACCCATTATACAAAATGGTACATCTGCACCGATTTTTTCGCCTAAGATTAAAAGTTCTTCCTTAGTTAAAGGATTATTATGGTAGTTATTTAAAAATATAAGTTCTTCTGCCGCGTCGGAACTTCCACCGCCAAGCCCTGCACAAACAGGAATATTTTTTTTAAGACTTATATTAAAACCCTGAGGTTTTATTTTAGTATGATTATAAAATTCCATATAGGTTTTATATAAAATATTTTTATCATCACAAGGAAGATAGGAAAGATTGGTTTTAATTAAAAAGTCACCTGAACTATTTTCAAAAAGCGTAATTTTATCTTTAAGATTAACCTGATGCATAATCATTTTTAGATTATGGTAGCCGTTTTCTCTTTTTGAAACTATATCTAAAGATAAATTAATTTTCGCTTTCGGGAAAATTACATATTCAGCCATATTACCTCTCCTTTTTGTTGAGTTTTAACCTAACTTACTAAAAGAAAAATTCAGGATTTGCAAAAAGTTCGGATATAAAAAGCCCTACAGCACCTTTGTACTGACTTTTAGTAGCCAAATCAGAAAATAAGACATTAACACTTTCTCTCATACTTAAAAGGCTTCGATTGTTTACTTCGTTTATTATAATATCTTTAATATATTTTGGAACGCAAGATATATAACCATTTATAATTATCTCAGAAGGATTAAAGATATTTATTATATTTGCTATTCCTATACCGATATATCCTGCCTGCTTTTCTATCAGTTTTAAAATATCGTGGTTGTTTTCATATATCTTTTTAATAATGTCATTAACAGTAATTTCGCCTTCAAAGAGGGATTTTAAATTACTGCTTTTAATTTCTTTTATAAGCGCTTCTCCTGATGCGAGTGCCTGAAAACAACCATGGTTTCCGCAACTGCATAAAGGTCCGTTAATATCAATTGTTATATGCCCCAGTTCGCAGGCATAGTTTGAAATTCCTCTGTAAATTACTCCGTCATGAACAAGTGATGCACCTATACCAAAACCTGTGTAAAGAAGAATAAAGTTACTCGATTCTCTGCCTTTGCCAAACATTTCTTCTCCCTTGGCAAGAGCCTTAACGTCATTATTTATAAAAATCGGAATATGAAGTTCTTTATTAAGTTCGTTTTTAATGTTGAAATTTTTCCATCCCAAACTTGATGACATAACAACAACGCCGTTTTTTTCATCAATAAGCCCTTCCACAGAAACACCTAATCCGAGAACTTTTTTTTCTGAGAAATTTATAAGTTCTTTGGTGTTTTTTATTACGATGTTTATAACATCTTTTTTTTCAACATTGTCCTTTAAATTTACTTTAATATCCTTTATGAGATTTGAATTTAAGTCAGTCAGTGAAGTAGTAATTTCCTGCTTTGATATAACAACACCTATAACATTGTAATAGGAATAATTAAATTCTAAAAGTATAGGCTTTCTTCCTCCGCTTGATGCACCGTATCTTGTTTCTATTACAAGATTATATTTTAAAAGTTGGGAAGTTATATTTGTAACAGTAGCAGCTGTAAGACCTGTGAGTTTTGCAATCTCTGCACGGGAAATACTGCCTTTTTCCTTTATTGTATTTAATATAATGGAGGTATTAAGTTCTTTAATAAGAGAAAAACTTCCTATCTTCATATATTTATTATTCCTCCGTAGTTTCGGAACTTTCATTTGTATTTTCATTTATATATTCAATCGCTCTTTGAAGTTGAATATCATCTTCTTTTTCCAAAGTTAAAATACTCTTCTTATAATCAAATAAAACTTCGATATCAGGAGATATACCAACACCGTGAATTTTTGTACCGTTTGGTGTTTCATATTCTGCTACTGATAAAACAATACTGCTTTTTTGATCCAGTTCAAACTGTTGGTTTATAAGACCTTTTCCAAAAGTTTTTTCGCCGATTAAGATTGCTTTGCCGTTATCTTTTAATGCACCTGAGAGTATTTCCGATGCTGATGCAGATGAAGAGTTTGTAAGAAGAATTATCGGGTATTTGATTTTTATATGCCCGTCTTTAGCCTTTTCTACTATATCTTTTTTAGTTCGGTAATTTTCTTTTACTATAACTTCATCATCAAGGAATAAATCAGCAATTTCTACTGCTGAAACAACAGTGCCTCCCGGATTATCTCTTAAGTCTATTATAAGATTAGTGTTCTCATCTATTACATACTGGTTTAATTCTTCTATAAAATCGTCATAAGTGTTAAGGTCAAATCTTGATATTCTTGTGTAAATTATATTTTCGTAAAGTTGTTCACTTTCAACCGATTTATAGGTTATTTCTGATTTTGTAAGAGTAACGGGGAAGTTTTGTGTGCCTTCTCTTTTAATTTCAAGTTCAACGGTTTCTCCCTCTTTACCTTTCATAAGACGAACCGCTTCATCAACATTTTCGTACATAAATTCAGTTCCGTTTACTTTAGTAATAACATCATTTTTCATTATCCCGGCTTCTTGAGCAGGGGAGCCGTCAAAAGGTGCTATAACCATAATTTCCCCCAAGTCATTCGGGGTAAGAGTTAAGCCGACACCGATATATTTTCCTTCTATGTTCTCCATAAATTCATCCTTACCCGATTCATCAAGATAGTAGGAATAAGGATCATTAAGTCCGTACACCATAAAACTTTCGGCATATTCATACAATTTATTTCGGTCAAAATCTTTGTAATAATTGTCTTTAATAGTTTCTTCAATCTTATTCATTTTGCTTATAGTCATTCCCGAAACATTTCCAAACTGTTTCGTGTAGGAAATGGTAGCCATCTGATAGCCTAATGCAAAAATAACTATATAAAGAATAATATTAAATATTTTTCCAAAGATTTTTTTGCTTGGTTTTATAGATTGAATTTCTTCTTTTTTATTTAGATTATCCAATTTGCTGACTCCTTAAAAGTTATTAACACATCTTGTGGTTAGTTAAAATAATTCATAGGGTTTACGGGATTTCCGTTTATTATAACCTCAAAGTGAAGATGAGGTCCGGTTGACCAGCCTGTATTACCAGATTTTGCAATAACCTGTCCTTTCTTTACGCTTTGCCCTGCACTTACTAAAAGTTGGCTGTTATGCGCATAAAGGGTTACAATTCCGCCCCCATGGTTTATGGAAATATATTTTCCGTAAGCAGTATGATTACCGCTTATAACTACAACTCCGTCTGCGGCAGCGAGTACGTTATGACCTGTATAACAGGCAATATCAACACCTGTATGAAGTTTATACTGACCTGTTGTTGGATGAACTCTGTAACCGAATTTAGAGGTAATAGTAGTTACTCCCGGTGCAGGCCATAAAAAATCTCCTCCAACATAGTTTTTTGGAACATTAGAGCCTGACTGGCTTCCTGCTTTTCTTGCAATTTCAGCTCTTAAAGCTGCTTCTTCACGTTCAACACGGTCAAGTTCTTTTTTTAAGTCTTCAATATTTTTATCAAGTTCTTTAACATAAGCCTGTTTCTTATAAGACTCATTTTTTAAACTTGCGTTTGCAGTTTTAAGTTCTTTTTGTTTTGCTTCTTCTGACGCTATTATTTCGTCAAGTTCGGCTTTTTTTACTGCTATTTTTTCTTTTGTTTCTTTTAGTTCATTTAAGATTTTATCGTCATGCTCTGAAATCTGCCTTAGTATTTCCAAATTATAAAAGAAATCAAAAATAGACTCGGAGGACATAAGGATAGAAAAGTAAGATGTCGCCCCGTCTTCATATATAACGCGAAGCCTTTTCTTTAAAGTTTCAGATTGCTTTTCTTCATTAGCCTCTGCTTCAGCAAGTTCTTTTAATATAGTTGCCTTTTTGTCGCCAAGTTCATTTAAACTTTCTGAAATCTTATCAAGTTCGCCTGTTAACATTTTAATATTTTTATCAATTGCTTCTTTTTCTTTTTTTGCCTTATTTTGCTTCTCTTTTTCTTTATTTATGTCACTTTGAATATTGCTTTTTTCATTAAGTTTCTTATCAAGGTCACTTTGCGGAGCGCAAAATGCAGTAAAGCAGATATTAAAAATCAGTATAAACAAAGTTGTAAGAGTTAGTAATTTAATCTTTTTCATAATTTTACACCTTTAAGTGTTTCTTAATTGAAACAATACTTGCTATACAACCTAATATAAGACCTGTTCCCATAAGAATAATAGTGATAAGAGGCATAGCAATTTCTTTTGGAAGTGCACCTATAAGTTCGCTGTAACTGCCTATACTTGTCATAAAAGCACCATACATATAACTTAATACAGCGCATGAAACAAGTGAGGAAATAAAACCTATAAGAAGACCTTCAATAATGAACGGCCATCTTATATACCAATCGGTTGCACCAACATATTTCATAATGTTTATTTGTTTTTTTCTTGAGAAGATTGACATATTTATACTGTTAACCATAATAAGCATTGCAAGAAGGGCAAGAACAACTGTTATTATAATTGTACCAACCTGAACTTTATTTGTAATGTTGACAAAAGTAGACATTTCATCTTCCATTTTGCTTATTTTGGCAATACCATCAATACTTTTAAGTTTCTGGGACACCGATTTTGCCTCGTTTAAATCGGATAAGGTTATTTTAAAGGAATTTCTTAAAATATTACCGTCATCAATTCCTTCTAATATCTCTGTATCGCCCCAACGACCTTTGAAGTCTTCATAGGCATCTTCTTTGGAAACAAATTCGATACTGTCAACAAACTCAAGTTCCTGAATTTCAATGCCGACTTCGTTGATTTCTTCAGTTTCTAATTTTTCATCAAGATATACTGCAAGTTTAAAATCTTTTTCTAATTTTTCGGTAATTGAGAAAACGTTTAAGGAAAGTGCAGTTGTAACTCCGAAAAGAATAAGTCCCGCCGCAAGAATAACAATAGTGGCAAGTGACATAACTTTGTTTCTTATAATGTTATTAAAAGCATCTTTAACAAACAGACTAAACGAGTGTAACTTCATTATAAACACTCCTTTCGTCATCGGAAATAACCTTCCCTTTATCAAGAAGAATAACTCTTTTTTTCATAGAGTTAACAAGTTCTTTATCGTGGGTAACAACAACTACTGTTGTACCTCCATGATTTATATCAAGGAGCATTTGCATAATTTCTTTTGAAATTTTAGGGTCTAAGTTACCGGTAGGCTCGTCCGCAATAATAAGTCCGGGATTATTTACTATTGCTCTTGCAATAGCAACTCTTTGCTGTTCGCCACCTGATAACTGGTTAGGGTAACTGGTGGCTTTTGCTGAAAGTCCGACTCTGCTTAATGCTTCAGGAACTCTTCTTCTTATCTGCCTGTTTGATGCTCCGACAATCTGAAGTGCAAAAGCCACATTTTCATACACTGTTTTATTTTCTAAAAGTCTGAAATCCTGAAAAACCATTCCTATTGTTCTTCTGAAATAAGGGATTTCTTTTCTTGTAAGTTTATTAACACAGGTACCACCTACAACAACATCTCCCTCAGTAGGATTAACCTCTCCGATTATTAACCTTGTAAGAGTAGATTTTCCTGCCCCTGAACTACCCACAATGAAAACAAATTCGCCCTTTGAAATTTCTAAAGAAACTCCGTTTAATGCGTGAGTTTCTTTTTTGCTTGTTATTTCGTAAGTTTTTATAACATTGGTAAGCTTAATCATATTATCTGCCTCCCGATTATAACTTAATCACATTTGCAGATAAATATTTTTTTACCATCATTGCAATTTTAAATGTAATTGCATCTTCAAACTGTCTTAAATCAAGACCTGTATTCTTCTGGATTTTGTCCAGTCTGTAAACAAGAGTGTTTCTGTGGATAAACAGTTTTCTTGCAGTTTCAGAAATATTAAGGCTGTTTTCAAAGAATTTCTGGATAGTATTTATCGTATCTTCATCAAGTTCTTCAAGTGAATCTTTTTTAAATACTTCATCAAGAAATTTTGCGCATAGGGTTGTAGGCAGTTGATATATAAGTCTGCCTATACCTAAATGCTCATAATTTATAATATCTTTTTCAGTATCAAAAACCTTGCTTACTTCAATTGCAATTTTTGCTTCTTTATATGAAATTGCAATTTCTCTTACTGTATCAACAGGTGAGCCAATTCCGATTTTTGCAGTACATAAAGCTTCTGAATTTATAGTATTTTTAATAAGGTTTGCCTCTTTATCTATATCTTTATAAGAGCATTTGTCGGGCATTTCTTTAACTAAAACGACTGTTTCTTCATCTATACTTACAAGGAAATCTACATTTCTTGAAGGATACATATTATATAAAATATCATATACGGTTTCCCCGTGTTCCGATGCAATTTTAATAATATATACAACTCTTTTTGTATCAGTAGAAATTTTTAGTTCTTTTGCTTTAACATATATATCGCTTGGAAGAATACTGTCCTGCAAAAGATGTTTTACAAATACTGATTTGTCAAGTTTTTCGTCCTGCATTTTTTTAAGATTTAAAAATGCTATACTTAGTATATTAAGAAGTTTTAATGAACTTTCGCTTGTATTTTCAATATATACGACAAATTCAAGTTTTCCTTTTATGTAAATCGGCTGATAAGCAGTATTTCTGTTTATCGAAATATGCTCTTCTTTTCTTATTATGTCATAAAGTCCGTCAATACATTTGCCGACCATGCTATCGTCCGAAGAAGCCAGAACATAAAATTCGTCATCTAAAATACCAAAAGGATAATCTATTATAGATTTGTACTGAGATACGATAGATTTAAATAAATTCTGAGTCATTTTTTTACCTTCCCTTTCTCTTAAGCAGATGCGTTAATATCTGAACCCGCCAAAACCTTTAAAATCCGGCTTTTTTGTCGTTGTCGATTTAGATATACCTCGTATTATCAAAATCTTCCGCCTAAAAAAATCTCGAATTTTAAAGGTTTATGGTTCCGTGAATTTATTGCCTGGATTTTTTTGTCAATGTGAGGCAAAAACGGAGGGAATATTAACATATTTGCGAGTATTTTAACGATGCAGTGGCGAAAAAATCCGGCAATAAACGAGTCCGGATACTAACGCATCTGCTTAAAAATCCATTTTTATATATTATATATAATATATAATATACTATAATTGCACATTTTTCAAGTTTTTCTTTTAAAAAGTTAGCGCATCGGTCAAAATACCAATATTTTTTTCATAAAGTCCATTAAGTTCATTGATTGAAAGCGGATTTTCTCCTTTTCCTGCTTCAATGGTATAACCGGGTAGGTTGTAATTTAATATAAACCAGTCTTTATATCCTGCATATCCGGATGCATAAGGGGTTTCAGATACAGTATATCCGCTTGTTTTAGCAAATTCAAGGGCTATGTTGTAAGAATTTTCGGGGTTAAAATCAAGAAACTTCCAGTAAATAACTTCCCCTTGTGTATGGTATGATAAGGTAAGATAAAAATTGTGATTTAAAGTAAAATCATAAACTGCTCTGCTTTCAATTGCCGACAGGGGAGCCCCTCCCACGAAATCTCTTGGTGCCGGAGATGTAAATCCCTGCTCGCCTTTGATTCTTTTTGCTTCTTCCCAGTATGCAGGATAGTTTAAGTTTAAATCTGTCCCTGCAATATTTGCCTTCCATCCATCAGGGAAAGGAATTTGGGGATAACGATTTGCGATTTCTTCGGCGTTTATATAATAAGTGCTTTCTTTATCGACAGCACCGTTTACAAGGTCTACTCCGTCAGGGTTGACAAGAGGTATCAAAAAGAGTTTCGATGTGTTGTATAAAAATACTGCACCCTGATTTCCTATTCTTTCGTTATTGGCATAACTTTGCGAATAGTTTTCTAAAAATTTTAAAAGAAGTGGTGTTGTAATCCATTCATTTGCATGATGGGAAGCGTTGTAAAAATATTCTTTCTGACCTCTGCCTACTTTTACATAATAGATGCTTTTTCCCATTACGGAATTTCCTGCTTTGTTAAGTTCCAAAAAAGGATAGCGCGCCAAAAGTCCGTAAAGAATATATTGAGTAAGTGCATACGAATAAGGGATTTTATCTGTAACAAGGGGGAATTTATATGGTATGACAATTCTTTGACCTGTCTGAATATTATTTGGTGTAATATCCGGATTTGCTCTTTCAATATTAAGAGCATCTGTTGAAAAAAGTTCAGCAAGGCTTGAGAAAGTATCTCCCTCATTGGCGGTACGGATAGTAAAACCATATAAAAAGGGAAGTGCAGCCTGCCAGGTAAGAGGGCCGAAAATTCCATCGGCATTAAGTTCTTTTGCTCTTTGAAAATTTATTACATCATCTTTAAAACTTTCGGTATATGTATCACTAAAATCAAGTTCTTTTGTCAACGCTCTTGATATAGCGAGTTTAGCAAGATATACATCGTATCCTTTGTCATTTAAACTTAAAGTTTTCAATTTAATCATTCCTTTCTTATATAATTATATTTTTTAAGCCAAAGTTTTATGTTGACTGAACTTAGTAAATTATGATATAATATTCTAATAAATTAAGCGGAGGAAATAAAATGATAACAAGTAAACAAAGAGCGTATTTAAGAAGTCTTGCAAATACTGTGCCTGCACAATATCAGATAGGTAAAGGCGAAATTTCCAAAAATCAGGTAAAAATGTTGCTTGACGGGATGGAAGCAAATGAGATAATTAAAATAAATGTTCTGGAAAACAGTTTGAGAACTGCAAGAGATGTGTGTGACGAACTTGTAGAATTAACGGGTGCAGAACCTGTTCAGGTTATAGGCAAAAAAATAGTTCTTTATAAAGAATCAAAGAAGAATAAAACAATAAAATTACCAAAATAAAATATAATCAGGACTTAATATGGATAATAAAAAATTTACAGACTTTTACTTTTCAGAGGAGATACTAAAGGGAGTGGAACGTATGGGGTTCAGTGATTTGACTCCTGTACAGGCAGAAACCTTTACACCGTTTTTAAAGGGTAAAGACGTCATAGTTCAGGCTCCTACAGGGACAGGGAAAACCTGTGCATTCGGTATCCCTATGATTGAAAAAATAAATAGCGATTCTAAAACTGTTGACGCGATAGTTTTATGCCCGACAAGAGAACTTGTTATACAAACTTGTGAGGAACTTACAAAAGTTTCAAAGTTTAAAAAGGGGATAAACATTGTTGCGATATATGGTGGTCAACCCATAGACAAGCAGATATTTGCCTTAAAGAAGAAACCACAGATTATAGTTGCAACTCCGGGAAGACTTATTGACCACTTAAAGAGAAAAACAGTTAAAATAAAGGATTTAAAGATACTTGTTTTAGACGAAGCGGACGAAATGCTTAATATGGGATTTAAAGAAGATTTGGACGTTATTTTAGAAACAGTGCCGACTGACAGGCAGACAGTTTTATTTTCTGCAACAATGCCTGAGGAAATTATAAATATTGCAAATAAATACCAGAAAGAAAATCCATGTCACATCAAGGTAACTAAAGATGAACTTACCGTAAATACTGTTAAACAGTATTATCTTGAAGTAAAATTGCCAAACAGGATAGAAACAATTGAAAGACTTATTGATGCAAATAAATATAAACTTTGTATGATTTTTTGTAATACTAAGAAGAAGGTTGATGAAATTTCAGCAGAGTTAAGGCAACATAAATATCCTGCAGATGCTCTTCATGGCGATATGAAACAAATGCAAAGAGACAGGGTTATGTCGCGCTTTAAAAAAGGGATAACAGGGATTTTGGTAGCAACTGATGTTGCTGCAAGGGGAATAGATGTAGATGATGTTGATGCTGTATTTAACTATGAAATTCCTGAAGATTTTGAATACTATGTTCATCGTATAGGAAGAACAGGAAGAGCCAACAAAGAAGGCATATCCTACACTTTTGTATCGGGACGTGAAGTTAAAAAATTAAAAGAACTTATGAAATATACAAAAGGCACTATATCTCTTATTACTCCGCCATCTTTAAAAGAAGTAAAAGCGGTTAATTTAGAGTGCATTATGGAAGATGCAAAGTGTATTTTAGAGGATAATAATTTTAAAGATTACAGAGAGTATCTTGAAAAATATACTCTTGCAAATAATGTGGATATATTTGATTTATCAGCAACTCTTCTTAAAATGTTAAATGAGGGTAAAAAATCTGATATATCACATGAAAAAAAGGAAAAGAACCACAATGACGAAAATAAGGTAAGACTTTTTGTGAACTTAGGGAAAATGGACAAAATGGGCACAAATAATATGATAGACCTTTTAAAAAACGGCGGGGTACTATTTGAACAAATCGGTAAAATTGAAATTATGCCAAAATTCTCATTTGTTGATGTAGAAGAAGAAGCCGTTAATATTATAATGGAAACACTAAACGGAAGTTTCTATAAAAAAAGAAAGATAATGTTTGAAGTTTCAAACAAAAAGGATAAAAAGAAAGAACAAAAGACGAAAACAAGAAAAAAAGGTAGTTATTGACATATTTTTATGTAAATGTTAGAATAAGAAAAGTTAAAAATAATGCAGAGCAGATGTTACACGTTAAGTGCCGGAAAATGGGAGTAGAGTTTTCGGACGAAGGAATATCTTTCCGCGATGTAATATTTCATCCGCTGTTAATATGATTTATTTATATTTTCAGCCCCTGCAAAGATTGAAAGGGGAATTTTTTATGGCAAATTTTAAGAAAAGTTTAAGGAAAATGACTACGAAAGAATTATGTGCTGTAGCAATGCTTGTTGCTATAACTGTTGTTCTTTCTTTTATTTCAGGTTATTTAAGAACACCCGTAGGTAAACTAAATATAAGTTTTATTTCAGTTTATGTGTGTGCTTATCTTTTCGGACCTGTTATGGGTGGGCTTACAGGCGCACTTGCAGATTTGATTTCAGTATGGGTTTCTGCATCAGGTGCTCCTATTCCTTTATTTACGGTTATTGAATTTATAAATGGTTTTATATTTGGACTATTCTTTTTTAAAGATGCAAATTCGAAAGAGCGCTCTTTAATTAAAACTGTAATATATGCTCTTTTGTGTGTTCTTATTCAGTATATGGTAAATTTACTGAGAATTCCTGTTCTTGCCGGACTTCAGAATCTTACATCGTATGAGGTATTTTTAATGAGAATTCCATCTACCACTCTTATGCTTGTAGTGAAATTTACAGGAATAATACTTATAGAACCATATATGAAAAGTATAAAAACTAAAATCTGACGGGAGAAATTATCAATGAAAAAAAGACTTTTACTTCTTGGTATAGCGTTAATTTTATTACTTACCGGTTGCGGTGTAAAACAGGTTGATATAAAAAATCTTGATAAAACCTATACAAATATGGTTTCTATGCCATATCAGGTATTTCTTGACAGAAATTTGGAAGAAGTATCGGAAGATATAGGAAATTATACATTTAATGAAGATAAAAATATATATTATCTTGAAGAAGTTTTTTTAGAATTTACACCTTTTTTTAAAGTAAATGATAAAAATTTTATAAAAACTGTCGGATTTGAAACCAAAAAAACAGTTGACGAAGAAATTATTAATTATATAAAAGGGATTTATAATATAATTGAGTCTTATTACGGAAGTGTTAAAGTTGATTCTAAAATAACAAAAAGAGTTAAATCAATTGAAGACATTTCAATGTGTAAAGACGGCGAAAGTTATAAAGAAGTATGGGATCTGGATGGATTTCCTATAGAATATATTGTTGAATTTAATAACCAAAATGCGATAATTAAAATTCAGTATAGTAAGATGGTGTAGTATAATGGATTTTAAAAAAATACTTTACGAGCAGTTGTCTAAAGATTACTGTGCTGATATAAAAGATATAGAGTCTGATAAAAATTTGTTTACTCACTTTAAACCAAATCCTGAAAGAAGAATATACGAATGGGACGATGCACTCCTTAAAATATGCTCAGTAAACAATAAGTTTATAATGACATCGAAAGACGAAAATCTTCTTTCTTTACTAAAAAAAGAATTTAAAGATGAAAATGCAGGTTTTATAGGAAGATATGATAATCTTAAAAGAATAAACAAAATTCTTTTAGAATTTAATGAGGAAATATCTGATTGCCATCATTACTATATACCTTGTGGTAATGTTGTAATTGAAAAAGATATAAAAATAAAATGGTTTGAAAAGGAGGCGCTTTTTGAGTTTTACAATAACGAAAATTTTAAAAATGCATTGGAGTTTTCAGCTTTAAGACCTGATATGCTTGCTGTTTGCTCTTATGAGAACGGAGAAATAACAGGTATGGCAGCCGCAAGTTGTGACAGTAAAACTATGTGGCAAATCGGAATAAATGTTAACGAAAATGCTCGGGGAAAAGGAATAGGTGCATATCTTGTAAATATATTAAAGGATGAAATTATAAAAAGAGGTATACTTCCGTTTTACGGAACGGTAGAGTCCCATATTTTTTCGCAAAGAATTGCACTGAAATGCGGATTTATACCCATGTGGTGGCAGCTATGCACGAAAAGTAAAAAAATATAATAGCAAAAGGGATGATATTAATGATATTTAAAGGTATTGACAAAGAACACGAAGTGCTTTTAAGAAAATTACTTGAAATAATTAACATAAAAAATTCTGATGAATTTATTTTTGAATATGAAAAAGGTGCGGATTTAACTGTAGAAAAAAACGGTAACAAAATAAAAATTATCTATGCAAATGATTCACAGTTGTTCCGTTCTTTACTTTTATCAGCGGAACTGATTTCTAAAAATAAAGATGGCAAAGTATGTGAGAAAGCCCAGTTTGAAAATATGGGAATTATGCTTGATATGTCGCGTGCAGGTGTTATGAAGGTTGAAAAGGTAAAGGAATATATTGAGTATATGGCTCTTTGCGGTCTTAATTCACTGATGCTTTATATGGAAGATGTGTATGAAGTTTGCGGTCTTAAATATTTCGGATATTTAAGAGGAAGATATTCCGAAAAAGAACTTATGGAAATAGATGATTATGGCAGAAAATATAATGTAGAAGTTATCCCATGTATTCAGACCCTGGGGCATTTTGAACAGTATATAAAAAACAAGGAAGGAAGAAAAATTTCTGATACCTTAAGTGTTATAATGCCTGGCAAAGATGAAAGTTATGAATTTATTGAAAAACTTATTTCGACAGTATCCAGATGTTTCAAAACAAGAAAAATACATATTGGTATGGATGAAGCGTGGGGAATGGGAACAGGAAATTATCTTAAGGAAAACGGTTACCGAAACGGCACTGAAATATTCTGCGAACATATTAACAAAGTAAAGGCTATAACTGATAAATATAATTTAGAGCCAATGATATGGAGTGATATGTATTTCAGATTATCTTCAAAGAGCGGAGGCTATTATGACGAGAGTGCCCAAATTCCGGAATATGTAAAAGAAATGCTTCCTGAAAATGTAAGTATAACATATTGGGATTATTACAATACTGAAAAAGAAAACTATTCTTCCATGATAAAACGTCATAAAAAAATTACCGATAAAGTTGTATTTGCAGGAGGAATATGGACTTGGGCAGGTCACGTTCCCGATTATTTACATACATTAAAATCAACAAACAGTGCTCTTAACGCATGTAAAGAAGAAAAAATAAGTACTGTTTATGCTACTGTATGGGGAGATGACGGATGTGAAACAGATGCTATGTTCAGCCTTGTTGGATGTCTTTTATACGGAGAACATTCATATAATTTAAATATTGATGAAAATGAACTTAATAGTAAAATTGAGTTGTTATTCGGAGCAGAATTATCTGATTTTACTGATATGTCCTATGTACTTTATCCTTTGGAAGAATACAAAAGAGGGGTAGCCAATTTGCGTATAAAGCAGATTATATATAATGATATTATGTGTGGATTATTAGATGCAGACATAATGGATGAAAAACTTATCACCCATTACTTAAAATTTGCAGAAAAATATGAAAAACTTTCTAAAAAAGAAGGCTATTATAAGGAATATTTTAAATATATTGCTATAATATCTAAACTTGCATCTGATAAGATTGAGGTTACTCAAAAACTTCATTATGGCTATAAAAATGACAAAAATACTCTTATTTCCGTAAGGGATGAACTGTTACCCCAACTAAAAAAAGACTTTGAGGAACTTAAAGACGTGCATTATAATCTTTGGAACAATACATATCGTCCGTTCGGATTTGAAATAGTAGATGGCAGATATGGTATAAAAATTGAGAGAATTAAAACTGCAATAAGAAGACTCGATGAATATTTAAACGGCAAAGTTGACAGACTTACGGAACTTGAAGAAGAAAGGCTCTCTTTCTTAGATGGATGTTGCTTATCCGCATCACATTCAGGCATTGTGTCTGCATACTTAGCACCATAAAACAATTTGATTTTTTTAAAGTGGGGATGTTAAAAAACTCCAGACCGCAAAAAGTAGCAAGCGACCTATGTGTCGTTCCGATAAAAACAACACATTATAAATAACATAAAATATTATTTTGTAACAAGGTAAAGATTTTTTCAAAATCTTTGAAATAAAATAACTTTTTGCTATGAACGAATTTAATCATAAAAGATAATTTGCATCTATTGATTAAGGTCAAAGTTTTTTTAATAAGTTTTTTTCCTATCCCCTAAATGTGATATGCACCCCAAAAGTTAGACACTTTTGGGGTGCATATCATTTACGGGGATATTTATTATGTGAAATTAGATGAAAATAAAGAAAGTTAATTTGGATACCTAAGAAGGCTGAAATATCATTGAATAGAAATAGTTAAAAATATATAATCAAACTATAATATAAAAAGTTTAATGCAGAGAATTAAAAACAGTATGTTAAAAAGTAAATCTGCACTATCCTTTCTATTTGAGATGGAGTCTTTACGGCGGAATGGAGAATGATATGTCAAAAATTGATTTAGAGAAAATTCTTTCAAGTTACATAGATAAATTTAATTTAGATGATAACGAGTGTTACAAGCAGGATATAAACAATGGGAATGTCAAAGAATGGATGAAAGAAAATGTTCCGTATTTTACCTGCCCTGATAAAACCATAGAGGAGATTTATTATTTCAGGTGGTGGGTTGCGCGTAAACACATAAGAACAACTGAAGATGGTGTTTTAATCACAGAGTTTTTACCTGAAGTACCATGGGCGGGAAAACATAATACAATTGTAGCAGCTGTCGGACATCATATTGCAGAATTCAAATGGCTTAAATGCGGAAAGAAAATTCTTAATGATTATATTTCCTTCTGGCTTGAAAAAAAGGGATTGACGACTGAATACAGCACATGGCTTTTACATTCAATTTATGAATTTTGCGAATTTGAAAATGATTATTCTCTGGCTATATCTTACCTTCATAATATGATTTCATATTATGAGGAATTTTCAGAACAACACAAAACAGAATCGGGACTTTTCTGGTCAATAGACGGATATGATGCAATGGAATGCAGCATAAGCGGAATGACGGAAAATTTCCAAAGATTAAAGGGTATTCGCCCTACTTTGAATTCGTATATGGCAGCTAATGCTCTTGCAATTTCAAAAATTGCCAAAAAAGCTGGGGAGAAGTATATAGAAGACAAATATTTTGCTGAATATGCGAGAATAAAAAATCTGATAAACAGTTACTTATGGGACGGAGAATTTTATAAAGCCATTCACAGTGAAAATATAGAAAAAGAAAAACACATAAGTGTAAAGGAAATCGAGAATCCAATGATGAATGTTAAAGAACTTATAGGGTATATTCCATGGTGTTTTAAATTAGCACCAGATGAATATTCTATTGCTTTTTCAGAAATCAAAAAAGAAGATGGATTTCATAGTTCTTATGGTTTGACAACAGCAGAAAAACGTCATCCGAGATATTTATATAAATATCCGCATGAATGTTTGTGGAACGGATATATCTGGCCGTTTGCAACAAGTATGGTACTCAACGCAATGATAAATTTATTAGAAGAATATAATCAGAAATATATAAAAAAAGAAGATTTTTATGATATTCTTACTACGTATGCAAAGAGCCATTATATAACCAGAGATGATGGTAAAACTATATGCTGGATAGACGAGGTAAAAGATCCGAATACAAATAGATGGAGCAGCAGAGATATTTTAATTAAGGACCAGTCAAATCGTATTTATGAAAGAGGAAAGGATTATAATCATTCTTCATTTTGTGATATTGTCCTTCGCGGATTATTAGGTATAAAAGTTATTGAAGGAAATATAACAATAACTCCGAATATTCCTGAAAATTGGAATTATTTTAAACTCGAAAATCTCTGGATTTGCGATAAAAAATATACAATTATCTATGATAAAGACGGAACTTATTTTGGCGAAGGAGAGGGTCTTAATATTACTCAAAATATTTGAATTAAATAAAGCGAATTTGGATATTTAAGAAGGCTGAAATATCATTGAATAGACAGATATTAAATTGTTATAATATAAAATATAAAAAAGTCTGCAAAGGAGAGTTAAATATGGTAGAAAATATTATTTTTGACTTTAATGTTAGCAGAATAAAAAATCAGGAAGATATTTTTGATTATATCAAACTATGTAAATTTGGTGAAACTTTACTGGAAGTTGATGGATTAATTCCACACTATATGTTAAATTCTTATGAGATTAATTATATTGTGTCAGGAATGGGGAGCATTACCTCAGGAAAGAAAGTAATGCCTGTTGCTCCGGGAGATATGTATATTGCTTCAAAAGGGGTAAGCCATAATATAAAATCGAATTCAAACAGCAGATTAAGATTTATATATTTTACATTTGATTTCCTTAATAATGCACCTGAAGAATTAAAAGATTTTTATGATAGTGTCGGGAATTTTGTTGTTAAGGATAAAATGAGGTCAGGAAATCTTTTCAATACGCTGATAGATGAATTTTACAGCGAACAGTCAATGAGCAGGCAAATGTGTGAATATATTATGAAGGTAATCATTTTGTCAGGTTACAGAAATTGCTCTAACGAACAATCAATAAAGTATTCTCCTGATATTTCTATGGAAAAAAAGAAAACGATTATATACAGTGTAATAAAATATATGGAACAAAATTATACAGATATTTACTCGGTAAAACAGATAGCTGAAAAATTTTCATATACATCCAACTATCTTTCGCATTTGTTTAAGAAATACACGGGATTGTCTCTGAAAGAATATATGATAACTGTTAAAATGCAAAAAGCCAAGGATTTAATCCGAGAGGGCAAACTTTCTTTAAACGAGGTTGCTCAGTTATGCGGATATGATTCGGTACCGTCTTTTTGCAGAATGTTTAAAAAATATATTGATACTACTGTAAACGAAGTGAAAAATCAGCAAAAGGAGGAATAATATGATAAAAAGAATTCTTGGTTTGTTATTGGCTTTAACTTTTATATTGATACCGTCAATTTGTTCACATGCGTCTGATAACTTAAAACTTAAATCATTTAACTATTATAACAGTCAGGGTGAGGAAATAAAAGAACTTACAGGCGGGGAAACAATTACTGTAAAATCAAAAGTTATAAGAGGTAAGAATTTGCCTGAATCAGCAATTCTTATAACACAAGTTTACAAAGATGGAGTAGTAACGGATATAATATCTGATCCATATACTTTTCAATCCGAGAATGAAGAAAGGGAACTTAAAACTTTATATACTCTTCCTTCAAATACTGACGGAATAAAAATTAAAAGTTTTATATGGGATAGTTTTACAAATATGAATTCTCTTCTTAATCCGGCAGTTTTCAAGTCAGATAATGCAGGGATTGAAAATATATACATATATGGTAACAGAATTGAAGAGTTTGATGTGAAAACGAAAGAATATGACGTTGTACTTCCGGCATCTGCGTCTGATAAACCTCATATTGAATATACGCCTTTTGATCTTGGAACAAAGGCGACCTTTGTTTATGAAGACAAAAAGATAACTGTTAATTCCAAATCGCACAGCGGAGAGGAAGACAGTTATGTTATCAATTACACTAAAAAGCCTTTTTCAGTATCTGATATATTGCTGACAAATACAGTTGACTCTTCTGTTATTTACAACGGCGGTATAAGAGAAGATTATTTGAAATTACCTGAGTATGACCTCGATGAGAATAATAATCCCAAACCTACCGTTTTCGGAGCAGATATTTTTAATAGAGCAACCAAGGTTTTTGCGGATAAATATCATATCTATCTTGATTTTCCAGAAGAAATGGAAGGTGCTAAGATAATTGAAACCAAAAGAGGCACCCATAGTGGAAGTACATCACTAAATTATAAAATTAAATTTACACTCAATAAAACTGCAACATTGTATTTTAATACTACATTAAGTTGCGTTCCGACCGGAGCGGTTAAACTGGATAAGCAAATAAATTATATTGAAAAAAATTCTTATGCTGATGCTACCGGTGCTGCGTATGATCCTGACACAGCAGGAAATGTCAGCAAAAATATATGGAAAATAAAATGTGAGGTTCCTGAAGGTAAAGAAAGCGAAACCTTTGAAATTAATCTTGCAACTACCACTTATTCAGGTCCATTACTCTTTATAAAAGAATAAAAAGAAAGGAAGGATTAAATGAAAACTTATCAAAAACCAGAATTAGATATTGCAAAGATTACACAGGAATGCAATATCGCATCACTTGCCCAGTGGCTTGAAAGTGCCTCGGGTGAAGAATATCAAAATGCGGGAATAACTACTTATGTTATTCAAAGTTAAGAAAGGATGAAAAAAATGAAAAAATTTATTAAAATTTTTATTGCTTCTTTGTTGATTTTTGCAATGGTTTTACCTGTATCTGCAGAAATCAGCTTAAGCGAGTATGTTTTTAAAGGTTTGTCGGATAATGCCGATGACCAAACTATCTATACATATACATTCGGAAGATTTACAGGTGATCCTGAAGAAGTGGGTGTTAAGGTTTACGGTAATAAAGATTATAAACTTTCTTCCGATGCGCTTACTAAAGCTAAAGCAAACGGCGGACTTTTCGGAATAGGGCTTGCAGATACCAATAATGTTCTTGCAGGCTCAACTTATAAAGTTATTCCCTATGCTATAACAAATGGACAAAGAGAAGAAGGCACAGGTAAGGAAATAGATAAAAATATGGAAGAAACTGTTGTTGATGTACCTTTACAGGTAACAAATATAACACTTACTGATTACAATAATGATTATTCATTTACAACACCTGATGCTAACACTCCCGTTTTTGAGACAGTATTACGTGCTCATACTTTAAAAGAACCAGCTTATGATACTGTTGATGGGAATCCGGTAAAAACAGTGTTCGGTAGTGATATGTTTACAAAACCTGATGTTACTGCAGTTCATAGTGATCAGAACTATTTTTACACAGTTATACCTGATGAAATGGAAGGTGCTTACGTTATAGATACACCTAAATCATTTGCTTCTACACCGGATAACTATACAATAGAATTTACACTTAATAAAACTGCCATTTTCTATTTCCATAATAATCCTAATAAAAATGTTCAGGTAGATGGCTCAATCAAGCTATCCGAAAAAATATGTCATAGTACTGATTATTATGATACAAAGGCTAAAGCACAAGCAGCAGAATTCGATCCTTCTACAATTAAATCTATAGAAAAAGATGTATGGAAGTATGAATGTGTAGTTCCTGCAGGAGAAACAAAAACTTTTAAATTTAAATTAAGAACTTTAGGATATTTTGGTCCAATGCTCTTTATAAAAGAATAATAAATAATAATTAAATATGTCTGCCGGGAATATTCCGGCAGTACATATATAAAAGGCAGTTATATGCTGCTTTTTATATATGTACTGATTTTTAAAAACGGAGGTAAGATTATTATGGCTGGCAAAAAAATTATTTCACCAAAAATACTTATAATTTCGGTATTTGTATTTGTTATGATGTGTATTTCGGCAACTGCTTTTGGCGCTACGATTTCCATTGAAGCGGAAGATATGCAGATATACCGTAATTTTACGGTTTTTGAAGATGAAAGTGCGTCATCTGTGAAATTTATCAAATCTGTTAATTCGTGGGGTAATACTGCCAATTATCTTACTATAAAGAATTTCCCTGATGATGAAAAGGACAGTGAAATTAAATTCAGTGTCCCTGAAGACGGAAGATATGTTTTATATGTTCGTTTCAGAAGAAATATATCAGGAAATTCAGTTCATGTAATAATTGACGAAACTGTCAGTCAGTATTTTTTAGGAAATGAAAATCTTGATAACTGGGAATGGGTAAAAGGTCTTTCTTACAGGCTTGCAAAAGGAGAGCATACATTAAGATTTCAGCACAGAGGCAGAATTTTAGATATTGATAAGATAATTCTTACAACTGATGTTTCTTTTGTTCCTGAGGGAACAGGTAAGCTTCCTGAAAAAGAAAATAAAATTTATGAAGAAAAGACGGGATATATGTTCTATCAACTTCCTGCTTATATTCCATCAGGAGATAGACCTCGTGTAATGATAAGAAAGGATGACCTTCCAAAACTTAAAGAAAATCTTAATCATCCTACCAATAAGGAAGCGTATGAAAAGATTGTCGAACTTGCAAATAATAATGATGATTGCAAAGTTCCCGAAAGCACAGGTACAAGATATAATTCAATAAAACTTTCTTATGTTGAAGCAAGAGCTTTTATGTATCTTGTAACAGGAGAAAAAGAATGGGGAGAAAAAGCAAAAGAAGGGCTTTTTAATCACCTTAATACAGTTTATTTTGGAAAAACTCCCGGTACAGATGCACAAAGATATGGAGGACATGTCCTTTTTGTAACAGCGTGTGTATATGACTGGTGTTATGATGTTCTTAATGAAGAAGAAAAAAGGCAGATTATCAATATTTGTGATGAAAAAATACTTACAGTAATGGAAAATGGATGGCCTCCAATGTTTAAAAAAGGTGCTATGCAACTTTCTTCTCATGCAACAGAAAATCCATATTTAAAGGATATACTTGCTTTTTCAATTGCCGTATATGATGAAGAACCATATTATTATAATACAAATGTCGGTCTTCTTATTGAACAGTATTTTCCTGTCCGTAATTACAGAAGTAAGGGATGGTATAATTTTGACGGTTCCACTTATTCTGCCTATAGGGGACTTTGTGACGCATACTGTAATTATATGCTTTCGAAAATAGGATACGAAACTGCTTTTAATGCTGATAATACAAAAATGCCTTATCAGTTTATATATACCCTAAGACCCGATGGGGCAAGACTTAATGATGGAGATTTTGCCGGTTCGGACTTTTCCCCTCAGGCAAAAATCCAGTATCCTGCTTTTTATTTACTTAATTCAACGTTGGGGAAAGACCCTATACTGAAAGGTTTTTATTATACTTTTGATAAGACTTTCGGAAGTGCGGGGCAGGATTCGGTATCACTACCGATTTATCTTATTACAAACGATGTTGAAGTTAAACCTGAGAGCTTTACCAAACTTCCTTATACTAAATATTTTGGTTCTCCTGCAGGAGTTATGGTCGCAAGAACAGGATGGAATATGGGACTTGATACCAATGATGTTGTTGCAATGATGAAACTGCCTGAATATTTCTGGGGAGGTCATGAACACTATGACGCGGGGTCATTTCAGATATTCTATAAGGGAATGCTTGCTCTTGATTCGGGGCTTTATGCATCAAATCCTTATACAGATGAAAATGGTGTGAAATATGCTGCAACAGGATGGGGAAGTACTCACGATTCAAGATACCATAAGGCAACAATTGCTCATAATTGTATGTTGGTTTATGATCCAAGTGAGACTGAAACAGCAGGCACATCATATGCAGGGCAGACAAGTCTTCCGACAACTGTAAGTTCTGCGCCAACATTAAATGAATTATTGAGTAATGTTTACAAAAGAACAACAATATTAGGTTATGATTACGGACCTGATATGCATACTCCCGAATATACATATTTTGAAGGAGATTTAACAAATGCATATTCAAATAAAGTAAATGATTATTCAAGGGCGTTTATGTTCTTAAATCTTTTTGACGAAGAAATTCCTGCAGCATTTATAGTGTATGACAGGATAGAAAGTAAAAATAAGAATTTTGAGAAAACCTGGCTTCTTCATTCCCAGGAAGAGCCTGAAGTTTTTGAAAATCGCACAATTATAAGAAGAACAGAAGGGCATAATAACGGAAGACTTATAAATGATACTCTTTTGCCAGAAAATGCCAACATAGAAAAAGTAGGTGGTAAAGGTAAAGAGTTCTGGGTTAACGGAAAAAACCTTTATGTTCACGATAAGGAAGAATTCGGAGAGGGCGGTAAATGGAGAGTTGAAATAACTCCGGATAGCTTACAAAAAAAAGATTATTTCTTAAATGTAATGCAATTAAGTGCTGATGATAATTCTATTGAACCAATTAATATAGAATACGAAGATTTCGGGTCGTATATTGGTATATATATTAAAGATCGTGCGGTATTTTTAAGAAAAGATAAAGGTGTTCAGTCAAGACCTGTTGAGATTGTTTCTAAAGGAGAAAATGAAGTTTCTTATATAGTTACAAATCTTAAAGAGGGAAAATGGACTCTTTATGATGAAGATAATAAAGAGGTAATATCAAAAACTGTAAACGGAGAAAATGGAGTTTTTTATCACAGAGGAAAAAGCGGAAAATATACTCTTAAATGGGAATACAGTTTTAATGTTGCTAAAAAAGATTTTAACATATTAAACAGTTTGAGTGAAAATGAAAACGGTGATGTTTATATATCTTATAATGGCTATTATGAAACCAATGCATATAAATCCGAAAACGGAAATGTTATGGTAGATTTAATAGGATTTATAAATAGAATTGGTGCCGGAGAATGCACTGCTTATGATAATTCCGTTATGTTTAAAAATGATGTAAAAAACATTATCTTCACTTCACAAAGCAATACGGCAATTATAAATAACAAAGAAAAGTTTACAATGAGCGAAAATGCATTGACAAAAGATGGTATCTTTTATGTTCCTTTGGAAGATTTATCAAATATGCTTGAAATTGAATCTTCATATACAGACTATAGAAAGGTAGCAAATATAGGTAAATATAAATATAAGGTTCCGGGCGCAAATGAAAAAATTTACCAGTACAGCGATAAGAAAATTGCAAAAATCAAGGATATTATCTTTGAAGAAGGATATATTTACGACGCTTACAGAGCCGTTGATGGTGATATAAATACCAACTGGTCAACAAGGGTTGAAAATGCTTATATTGACTTTGAACTTATGGATAAATATACTATTGAAAAAATTTCAATAGCACATTATCTTGGTGCTCAAAGAAAACAATTCTTTAGTCTTTATGCATCGGTTGACGGAGTTAATTGGACTGAAGTTTATAAAGGAGAATCTAGTGGTAAAACAGCGAAATTCCAGGATGTAGTACTTGAAACTCCTGTTGAAGCTAAGTATATTAAACTTGTAGGCGAAGGAAATTCTCAAAACGAAATAAACAATATAAGTGAAATTTTATTTTATGTAAAATAATAAGGGTGAAAAAATGAAGAATATTAAAAAATTACTTTCAATAATATTATATACATTATTGCTTGTGTCCGTAACGGCAAACGGAGCAGTTAATACTTCTTACAGAGTTGAAACCAACTCAAAAGGAACTCTTAATCAGATAGTATCTGTTACGGGCGAAGATATATCCTACAAAGGTAAAACAGTTACTTTAAGAGTTTTTCAGAAAGATAAAACTAAAGATGATATAGAGGGAAGACAAAGTGATTTGGATGTATTTTATCTTATCGACCAGACAAAAGCAGACAATAACGGGAAATTTGAGTTTACATTTATAATGAATAAATCCCAAGGTGATTATTTATGCGATATAAAGGTTGATAATAATTCATTAATCCCTCTTACTTTAACCTTAAGTGATGTAAAAAAGGCAAATGATGTTATCACGCTTTTAAATGACCCCCAAAAAGCAGATTTAGTTACAACCAATGATTTACAACCTATACTTTCTGAGGGAGATAAATTTGGTATAAATACATTAGTGTATAACAGACTAACTGATAAAGATGCGATAACTTTGGCTGTAATAAAAGGCGCAAAGAAAAAACTTTCTCAAAATGAGAATATAGCATTTGAAGATTTTATAACTCTTTTTAACAATGCAGTTGTTTTAGAAGCATTCAGAACAAGTAATGACGAAACACTTCTTTCGGATACCATTGATATATATGATGAATTTTTGGGACTTACATCTCTTCAAAATGCTAAAAATATTTATGCAACTTATCTCGCACTCAATGATAAAAAAACACCTCTTTTAAAGATGGGGAAAAAAGATTATACCATTGATACTTTAATTGATGATTTTAAAGAAAATGTATTTATTGAGGCAGTTAAAGAGGTTGTATATTATACCGATTTAGAAGATGTAATCGAAAATAATTCAGATTATCTTGCACTTGGGGATGCTTATACAAGATATTCAAATTCAGATGACCTTGAAACTCATATACTTAAAGAACTTACCAAAATAAAGGATAAAATAAATTCAGTAAGTGAATTTAAACAAGAATTTAAAAATTCAATTACATCGTATGATAATTCTTTAGTTCCACCAGCAATTATTCTTCCTCCTCCAAGCGTTCCAGGTACAGGCGGAGGCACAGGTGGCGGAGGCGGTGGATCTTCCAATGTTTCAGTTTCAACCGAACTTTCTAAACCTGAAGTAGATGCTCCGACTGTTATTATGCCTTCATTTACCGATATGTCGGGGCATTGGGCAAAATCTTCGGTAGATACTTTAGTAAATAAGGGAGTATTACAAGGTAAAGAGGTTGATAAATTCTGCCCTGATGATTTTGTTACAAGAGAAGAATTTGTTACTATGATTGTAAAAGCCTTTGATTTAAAATCGGAAGGAACATCCAAATTTAACGATGTATCGCAAGACAGATGGAGTTACCCTTATGTATTAGTTGCAAATGCACTCGGTATTGTTATGGGAAATAATAATATGTTTATGCCAATCAATAATATAACAAGGCAGGATATGGCAGTTATTATATACAGAACTTTGCAATATCAGGGCTTTGAACCTGTAAGAGGCAATGTTGATGTATTATTTTCTGATTATGATAAAATAAGCGATTATGCAAAAAATTCAGTTACAATGTTATACTATAGTAACTTGATTTCAGGAGATGGGGAAAACTTTAATCCGCACTCAAACGCAACAAGAGCCGAAGCAGCTCAGATGATTTATAATGTACTGAAAGGGGAATGATTATGAAAAAAAGTATAATAGCACTGCTTGTTTTGATATGTATGCTGTTTTCTCTGGTGCCTGTTTTTGTACATGCGGAAGAATCCTCTTATGAATATTACATAAAATATCTTGAAACTATCGGACTTATTGATGAAACTTT
>SVKJ01000020.1 GCA_015068525.1 Oscillospiraceae bacterium
CTTAACGTTGGCTTAAGCCAACATATCGCGTTGACAAAAAAGTCAACATATCGAGTTCCCTTATGGGAACATATCGAGTTTTTCCTTTTTGGAAAAACATATTGAAACATAATTTCAATTATGTTGCACAGAGCCGTCGGAAAATTATCGCAACTCGCCTCTAACACTTAAAAATCGGCTTTTTCGTTGTTGTCGATTACGATATACCTCGTATTATCGCAATCTTCCGCCTAGAAAAACCACAATTTTTAAGAGTTACAGGTTCGAAGAATTTTCAAATTAGGAAATTTTTCGATAGAATGAGGCAAAAGACGCAGGGAATATGCGATATTTTCAAGGCTTTTAACGATATTATATTAAAAATTTATAATTTAAAAACGAGTTCGGATAACTTTCCGACGGCTCTGGAGGTGGGTTTATGGCGTTTACTTTATATAAACATAATATGACTGCTTATGAAAATGTTGTAAATAAGTTTAAAGAAACTAAAAAAACAGCCATAATCCATCCAACAGGTACAGGCAAATCGTTTATCGGCTTTAAACTTTGTGCCGATAACCCCAATAAAAGAATTTGCTGGGTGTCGCCGAGTGAATATATTTTTAAAACACAAATTGAAAATTTAAGAAAAGCATCAAACGGATATTTCCCGAACAATATAACATTTTTTACTTATGCACGGCTTATGAATTTGACACAGGAAGAAATAGGTGAAATTTTACCTGATTATATAATTTTAGACGAATTTCACAGATGTGGTGCAAAAATGTGGGGACAGGGCGTTGCAAACTTATTAAATGCGTATCCCGATGCGTATATTCTCGGGCTTTCTGCAACTGCAATCCGATATCTTGACAGTAAAAGAGATATGTCAGATGAATTGTTTGACGGAAATATCGCATCTGAAATGACTCTTGGCGAAGCGATAGTTCGAGGAATTTTAAATCCGCCAAAATATGTGCTTTCCGTTTTTTCCTATGAAAAAGACTTGGAAAGGTACGAAAAACGAATACGAAATAATAAAAGTAAATTAGTGCGTGATGAGGGCGAAAAATATCTGAATGCACTTAAACGAACATTGGAACAGGCAGACGGTATTGACGAAATATTTTATAAACATATTGAAGATAGATACGGAAAGTATATCGTGTTTTGCGCTAATTACGAGCATATGCGCGAAATGATTAAAATGTCTCAAAACTGGTTTTATAAGGTGGACGAAAATCCCCATATTTACTGCGCCTATTCAAATAACCCCGAAACTGATTTCGAGTTTGAAAAATTTAAAGCCGATAACTCGGCGCATCTAAAACTCCTCTTTTGTATAGATATGCTAAACGAAGGAGTCCATGTTGATGATGTGTCAGGCGTAATATTACTTAGACCGACAGTTTCGCCCGTTATCTATAAACAGCAAATCGGCAGAGCCTTGTCGGCAAATAAGAAAACGAATGCCGTTATCTTTGATATTGTCTTAAATATTGAAAACCTTTACAGTATTGACGAAATAAAAGAAGAGATGGAAATTGCAACCTCATATTACCGTACTCTTGGCGAGGATAATCTGATTGTTAACGAGCATTTTAAAATAATAGACGAAGTTAAAAACTGTATGGAACTTTTTGACAAACTGGAAAATATCTTAACTGCTTCGTGGGAAACAATGTACTCCTTTGCTAAAGAATACTATGACGAGTTTGGAAATTTAGAAGTCCCTGCCCGTTATTTTACAAAAGATGGCTATTCTCTCGGCTCTTGGATATGTAACCAAAGAAGCATAAGAAAAGGTCTTATCGACGGCAAATTAACTGACACACAAATTGAACTTCTTAATAAAATCGGTATGCGCTGGAATATGCTCACCGACTACAGTTGGGAAACCAATTTTAACTTGGCAAAAGAATATTTTGATACATATAAAAATTTAAATGTTCCGGTAAATTTCGTAACTAAAGACGGTGTCCGACTCGGTAATTGGCTTTCTAATATAAGAGCGTGGGAAAGTGCAGGGACACACCCAAAATATTTAACTAAAGAAAGAAAAGAAGAACTTAATAAAATCGGTATGGTTTGGAGTAAATCTAATTTCTATTGGGAAAGAAACTATGCCGAACTTTATAACTTTTATAAAGAGAACGGAAACTTAATTGTCCCTTGTAATTATGTAACGAAAAACGGAATTAAACTCGGTTCATGGGTGGGAAGACTAAGAAAACTCTATAAAGGGGAAGCAAAAGGAACACCGCTAACCAAAGAGCAGATTGAAAGGCTTAATAATATAGGTATGGTCTGGGAACCTGATTCAAGTAGGAAATGGGACAATGCCTATAACCTTGCAAAAGAATATTATATAAGGAATAAAAACTTAAATATCTCTACATCGTATAAAACGGAAAACGGTTTTAACTTAGGGCAATGGATAAAAGTCCAAAGATGCGAGTATGAAAAAGGCACTCTTAACTCCGAAAGAATTGAAAGACTAAATAAAATAGGTATGACCTGGAAAACGGAAGATAAATGGCAGTATAAATATAACCTCGCAAAAGAATTCTTTGACGAAACGGGCGCTAAAAATATAAGCCAAAAAATTATAATTGATGGAATATGGCTCGGCAAATGGCTCTCTAAACAAAAAGAATTCTATAAGAAAAATATTAAACTGACTAAACCTCAGAGAAAACTTATGGCTGAACTTATTAACGCAAATACAGAGTATATACCGCACCCGCATGGGCCGATTGCGGTAAATGATAGAGTATAGATTAATAAAACGAGGGAATGAGAATGGAAAAATTTAAGGAAAAGATATGGCTTGCTTCTCCGACAATGCATGGCGAAGAAATTAAATATGTGCAGCATGCCTATGATACTAATTGGATGAGTACGGTCGGAGAAAATATCAATGAACTGGAGCGAATTGCTGCCGAGAAATCTGAAATGAAATACGCTGTTGCATTGTCTTGCTGTACTGCTGCACTTCATTTAGCAGTAAAACACGCAGGGGAAACACTTTATGGCAAACCTTCAATCAGCCATGGAGCTTTAGAGGGTAAATTTGTTTTTTGCAGTGATATGACCTTTGATGCAACACTTAATCCAGTTATTTATGAGGGCGGTATTCCTATATTTATTGATACGGATGCTGAATCATGGAATATGGACCCTGTAGCACTTGAAAAAGCATTTGAAATGTATCCCGATGTGAAATTAGTAATTTCTGCAGAACTATATGGTTTTCCAGGGCGTATAGATTTGATTAAAGAAATATGTAAAAAACATGATGCACTTCTTATTGAAGATGCAGCCGAAGCAATGGGAGCAACTATTTGTGGTAAACAGTGTGGTTCGTTTGGAGATTATTCAGCTATCAGTTATAACGGAAATAAAATTATAACAGGCTCAGCAGGTGGATGTTTACTGACTAATGACATTGAAACTGCAAATAAAATACGCAAATGGTCAACACAGGCAAGAGAGGATGCCCCTTGGTATCAGCATGAAGAGGTAGGCTATAACTATCGAATGAGCAATGTTATAGCAGGGGTTGTTCGCGGTCAATATCCATATCTTGAAGAACATATTTCGCAAAAAAAATCAATTTATGAAAGATATCTTAATGGATTTAAAGATTTACCAGTAACAATGAATCCTATCACGGATAATACCGAACCAAATTATTGGCTTTCTGCAATGATTATTGATAAAGAATTTATGTGTAAGCAAGTCAGGGATGATTGTGCGGCTCTCTTTATTTACGAAAAAGGGAAAACTTGTCCAACTGAAATACTTGAAACACTTGATATGCATAATGCCGAAGGCAGACCAATCTGGAAACCTATGCACATGCAACCAATGTATCGTATGCATGAATTTGTTACTCGAAATGGTTCAGGCCGTGCAAAAACAAATGCATACATTGAAGGCAATACAATTGACGTGGGAGCAGATATATTTGACAGAGGACTTTGTTTACCAAGTGACAACAAAATGACCGAAAAAGAGCAGGATAAAATTATTGAAATTGTAAAAAGTTGTTTTAATTAAATATGAAAGAGGAATTACATAATGTATCAGAAATATTTTAAAAGACTTATAGATATAACCTGTTCGTTAATTGCTTTAATTGTGCTTTCTCCAATTATGATTATTTTGATCATTGTTGGTGCAATTGCAATGAAAGGGAATCCCTTCTTTGTTCAATTAAGACCTGGAAAGATTGATATAAAAACAGGCAAGGAAAAAATATTTAAACTGATAAAATTCCGTACAATGTCTAATGCAAAAGATAAAGACGGAAAGCTTCTTCCCGATGAAAAAAGGTTAAATAAATACGGAAGATTCTTAAGAAGCACCAGCCTTGATGAACTTGGCGAACTTATAAATATCTTAATAGGCGATATGTCAATTGTAGGACCAAGACCGCAGTTAGTGCGTGATTTAGTTTTTATGAATGATGAGCAAAGAAAAAGGCATATTGTAACCCCTGGTTTAACAGGACTTGCCCAGATAAACGGAAGAAATAATATTACATGGGAACAAAAATTTGAGTACGATTTGGAATACATAAATAAAGGGATAACCTTTATAGGAGATGTAACAATAATACTTTTAACAGTCGGGAAAGTATTAAAAAGAGATGATACTGTAAGAGAAGGCACCGAATCGGATATAGATTTCGGGGATTGGCTTTTACTTAATGGAAAAATCGAAAAAGAAGAGTATGATATTAAACTTTTGAATGTGTAGTAACATGTTATAAATGAATGGAGGGGCATAATGGAAAAATATAGTGTCTTAATGTCAGTTTATCATAAAGAGAAGGTTGAGTATTTCAAAGAAAGTGTTGACAGTATGCTAAACCAAACAGCATTTCCTGACGAAATTGTTATTGTAGAAGACGGACCTTTAACCGAGGATTTATATTCTGCAATAGATACTTATTTAAATAAATATCCAGATGTTTTTACGATTGTTAAACTAGAGAAAAACAAAGGCTTGGGTGCTGCTTTAAACGAAGGATTAAAGAAATGTAGAAATGAACTTGTTGCAAGAATGGATACTGACGATATTTCCCTCCCCGAAAGATGCGAGAAACAATTATTAAAATTTGAATCTTCTTCAAAGATTGATATAGTAGGTACACAGGTTTCAGAATTTATAGATTCTCTAGACAATATAGTAAGTTCGCGAATTGTTCCAACGACTCACGAAAAGATAGTAAAATTCGCAAGGCGAAGAAGTCCTTTTAATCATCCTACAGTTATGTATAAAAAATCCAAAGTTTTGGAATTGGGAGGATATAAGGAATTTGGTCGTCAGGAAGATTTGGAATTATTTATAAATATGGTAAATACAAATTCATATTCAGCAAATCTTGATGAATCGTTATTGTATTATCGTACTAATGCAGATAATTTTAAAAGGCGAACGACTTGGGTTAATTGCAGCGAATATATTAAGGTAATGTACGAATTTTATAAGAAAAAATATATTAGATTTATCGATTTGATGTATGTGGTTATTGGAGAATGTGTAATGTTTGTTTTTCCCCAATCACTTGCTAATATGTTAAGTAATAAATTTTTAAGAAAGTAAATAAAGAGGAATAATATGAATGAGTTGCAAAAAAAATTATTATCAATGTTTAAATGGTTTCATAATTTTTGTTTAGAACATAATTTGATTTATTATGCATTAGGAGGAACTGCACTTGGCGCGGTAAGGCATAAAGGTTTTATTCCATGGGATGATGATATGGATATTGGAATGCCTCGCCCTGATTATGAAAAAATGCTTGATATTATAAAAAAAGAAAATAATTTCGGGCAATATATAATCGAATATCCATTAGAATATAAAGATTCAATGTATCCTATTTGTAAAGTATATGATACAAGAACAACTTTAATAGAAAATGTAAAAAATGAGCCTAAAAGAGGAATTTTTATAGATATATTCCCTTTGGACGGAATAGGTAATTCAAGAGAGGAAAGTAAAGTTAATTATAGAAAAATCAATTTTTGGGTTGATTTGCTTAATACAAAAAGGTGTGCTTTAAGAAAAGGAAGAAACTTATTAAAAAATGCATCAATTATATTAAGCAACCTGCTACCTAATGCAATATTTGGAAAAGAAGTCCTAATTAAAAAAATAAACAAAATGGCTTTAAAATACGAATACGAAAATAACAACTATATTGTCAATTTATTTGGTGCTTGGAAAGAAAAAGAAATTGTAGAAAAGAAATGTCTTGGTGTTCCTCAATTATGTGAATTTGAAGATACAAAAATTTATATTCCTGAAGATGCAGATAGTTATTTAACATCTTTATACGGAAAGTATATGGAACTTCCACCAATTGAAAAACGGATTTCTCATCACGATTATATAAAATTAGATTTAGAAAAATCTTATCTTATAAAGTAGTTTAAGGGTAGTAAGAGGTATAAAAATGGATTATGTAAAAGATTTGGTAAGTGTAATAATACCAACATATAGACGCTCTGATATGCTTATTCGAGCAATAGAAAGTGTCTTGAATCAGACATATAAAAATATAGAGTTAATTGTTGTTAACGACAACATAAAAGGCGATGAGTTTTCATTAGAACTTTATAAAAAAATTGAAAACATAAAGGACGAAAGATTAAAATTCATTGAACAAGAAGAGCATATAAATGGAGCTGCTGCGAGGAATGCCGGCATAAAAGAAGCAAAAGGAGAATATATTAGTTTTTTAGATGATGACGATTATTGGAAAAAAGAAAAAATTGAACATCAACTAAATTTGCTTAAAACTTTAGATAAATCCTATGGTGGTGTTTCGTGTCTTGTTGTTCAAGAAAAAAATGGGGAAATAATCTCTGCGAAACTTCCTTATTCTACAAAGAATCTAATGGTAAGAGTTTTATCAAGACGCACAAGAATTGGTACTGGAGCAGTTTTGCTAAGAAGAAAAGCGCTTGATGAGACCGGATATTTTGATGTTAATCTAAAAAGACATCAGGAAATTCAATTGTTTGCTTTTTTTGCGAGCAAATATAAAATGAAATTATTAAATGAATATCTATATTTTGTTGACATAAGTGATGGACGGAACAGGCCATCTATTGATAAATTAAAAAATATAAAAAATGATTTTTATAAATCAATTGCGCCATTGTTTGACGATTTGAACAAAAAACAAAAGACACAAGTGCATCTTATGCATCAAGCAGAGATATGCGTTGCTTTTTTAAAAAGAAGGTATTATTTAAAATTTTTAAAAAACTCGATGGTTTTTATAAAGCATCCTATAATTATTATATATTTAATAAATCTAGGGATTGAACGATTTGTTTCACATAATTTCAAGAAAATCCTAATGCTTATTTATAATATTTAGTTATATCTCTAAATAACTAATTATACTTTATATGAAAGGCTATAAAAAAATGAAAACGGAAAAAAAGAATAAGTTTGATATACTTATGATTACAATTTATTTATGTGCTGGTATGCTGAAAGATGCATTGGAAATGATAAATATTCCAGGTGTTATATCTTATATAATTTCAACTATATTTATATTAATACATTTTTTTAAATGCATTGAAATGAAACGAATAAATACATATATATATTATTTTATTTTATCTTTTTTTCTTTTACCTGGAATCGTTAGATATTCTACACGCATTGGCACAGAAAGATCCTTTTTAATAATATATAATTTTTATATGGCTTATTATGTATTTAGACATATTGATATTGAAACAACCTTTATAGGGTTTAGATTATATTCATATTTATCGTTATTCTTTTATTTACCGCAAGCTACAAAGTATAACAACCAGTTAATGTATATGGATTTCGCATACAGTATATTATTGCCAATGTGTTTTCTTGCCTATGATTTGTTTGAAAAAAAGAATCTATTTAAATTTTTGCTTTTAGCGATATCATTTGTTTTTCTTCTTAGTTTCGGCTGTCGAGGAGCACTTGTAGCATTTGTTTTATTTATTATTTATACAATTGTATTTAATGATTATGTTAAACATAGGTTTTTATGGATTGTTGGAAGTTTAATTGTATTGATACTATTATATTTTAATCTTGAGTCTATTTTTGAAATGTTGCAGTCTTATGGATATAGTGGTAGGACAATAGACAAACTTTTATCTGGAACGTTTACTCAATCTACTTCAAGAGATGAGATATATGAAACTTGTATTAATTTAATAAAACAAAATCCTTTAGGATTGGGAATTTTAGGCTCAAGACGATATTTTGATCCATATTGTCATTCGATAGTCTATGAAATATTGATTGATGTTGGATATATATTTGGGCCTATGATACTCATATATATTGTATATATTTGTTTTAGGGGCTTATTTAAAGTGCCAAATAAACAGTATAGACTGATCCTTTCTATGCTTATTATTTGTGGAATAATAAGGTTATTGGTAAGTAGTTCTTTATATCATAATATATATATCCCTGCTATATTGGCATTAATTAATTCATTTAACATATTACCAAAAGGGAGAAAAAATGATCAAAATTAAAAAAATTTACTTTGATATTATATTAAATACAATAGCATACTCTTTGCCTATCTTGGCAAAACAAATTTTTGTATTACCATACTTAAGCCAGACTATGAGTGCGGAAAACTATGGCTTGGTTATTGCTATAATATCTTTATTAAATGTGTTGCCACACTTACTGGGACTGACTCTTAATAACATTCGTCTTATTTATAACAAGGATAAAAGCAATGAAAATTTAGATGGGAATTTTACATATCTTGTTCTATGCAGTTGTATTGTTGATGTTGTATTTGTAGTTTGTTCTGCAAAGTTCTATTTAAAAATAAGCGATGTTGGAACTCTTTTATCAACAATTATATTATCTTTGGTATGGCTTGTCAGAGAATATTATATTGTATCATTTAGACTTGAACTAAATTTTAAACGAGTACTTATTAATAATTGCTTAATGTTTGGCGGTTTCCTTGTTGGGTTATTAGTTTATAACTATCTTAAAAATTGGTTTGCTATCTATCTCTTAGCGTATGGAATTAGTCTGATATATGTATTTTTGCATACATCGTTATATAAGGCGAAACCAAAGAGAACGTCTGATTTTAAGAAAATTACAAAAGACAGTTTGATTTTATTTCTATCAAATATATTGGATGCAGGGTTAAATAATTTTGATAAACTACTGATTTATCCTATTTTAGGCGGGGCAGCGGTATCAATATATTTTGCTTCGTCAGTATATACAAAAATTATTTCTCTGTTGGTTGGCCCTGCGACAAGCGTAATTCTTAGTTATGTCGCAAAAAGTGGCAAACAATCAGCTAAGAAGTTTTTTGGCATGTTATTTTTAGGATGTGGGATTGGAACTGTAGGATATATTATATGTGTTTCCATAGGAGAGTTTGTTCTTAGTATGTTATATCCCGATTTCGTGAGCGAAGCTTTAAAATATATTTGGCTTACATCAGCAACGGCTATGTTAGTTGTAATAAGAGGAATGATAAGACCTTATGTTTTATGTTTTTATAAAATGTCACTTCAGTTAACAGTAGCGATTGTAGGTGCAGTTTCTTATATTGTAATTATATTGCTGTTTATTAATACTTATCATATATATGCAATTTGCGTTGCAACTGTAGTTGCTGAGTTTGTTAAGTTATTATTAATGATTGTTGTGTATATACTATCATTTAGAAAGGTAAAAAATACAAATGAATGAAAAAAATATGCGTCTGATTGAGATCCTTAAAAAAATCGTTATAGATGGGAAAAAAGATTTAAATATTGTTATAGACGAAGAAATTCTTTTATTAGCAAAAAATCATAATCTTCTAAATATACTAAAATCATATATAAGTAATGATTTTTGTCCGGATGTCATTCTTGAATCATATATTAAGAGCATTTTTACTTCTTTAGTTATTGATGCAAGGCAACAGAAAGAATTGCAGTTAATTAAGGATAAATTTAATGAGTTTAAGATACCGTTCATGCCTATAAAGGGTGCGGTTATTAAAAAAATATATCCGTCTTCTGATATGCGTATGAGTAGTGATATAGACATATTAGTTAAGGAAAATGATTATCCACGAATTGAATTGATAATGGAAGGATTAGGATTTAATCTAAAAAACAAATCTCATGCAGTTCATAGTGTCTTTATTAAAAATGGTGTAGTTATAGAGATTCATAAAAAACTTTTTTCGAATAATATGATAAAAAGTAATTTTTACAATGATATATGGGGAAATTCTGTAAATATAAATAAATTTGAGTATCAAATGTCAATTGATGATACATATATATATTTACTTATGCATATTGCAAAACATATGAAAAAAGGTGGAATAGGAATAAAACATTTTCTTGATATTTATTTATATATAAGAAAATACGAGAAAGAAATAAATTGGGATTATGTTGAAGAGATATTAAAAAAAGAAGAATTAGATATTTTTCAAAACAACGTAAAATCGTTATTACGATTTTGGTTTTGTGAAGAAAGTCCAAGCCAAACGATAAAAATTTTAAGTGATTTTGTGATTAGCGGTGGCAGTTATGGAACTTTAAGAAACACATATGTTTCAAAGTTATCATTTGCAAAAAAATCCAAAGTGATATTTATAGTTAACAGACTATTTCCACCTAGAGAGTATATGAAAAGCATATATCCTGAAATAGGAAATAAAAAGTGCCTTTTGTATTTTTGGATAAAAAGAATTGCAAAAAAAATCACGTCCTCAAATAAAATATCTGATGAAACAAAAATCATTGCAGAAATCAAAAAAACAGATGTAGAATATTATTTGGACTTTCAAAGGAATATAGGATTATAGAAATTGCCTAAAATAAAATTCTTTTAAGGGTATAGAAGGGAGAAAACCAATGAAAAGAGTAATAACTTATGGAACTTTTGATTTATTGCATTACGGGCATATTAACTTGTTAAAGAGAGCAAAGGAATTGGGAGATTATTTAGTTGTAGTATTATCAACGGATGAATTTAACTGGAATGAAAAGCAGAAAAAATGTTACTTTTCATACGAACAAAGGAAAGCATTACTTGAATCAATCAGATATGTTGACTTAGTCATTCCGGAGGAAAACTGGGAACAGAAAAAAACTGATGTACACGAATATCATATTGATACTTTTGTAATGGGGGATGACTGGAAAGGAAAGTTTGATTTCCTAAAAGAAGAAGGAGTTGAAGTTGTATATCTTCCAAGAACTCCTGAAATAAGTACAACTCAAATAAAAAATGACCTTAATAAAAAATAATTATATTAGGAGACAGTTCGGTATGATTACATGCGAAAAAACAACTAATGATAAATTACAAACTTGCAATTTTGTAAAATGCATTCTTATGATGACGGTTGTTTTATATCACAGTATTTTGTTTTGGAATGGAAATTGGTTTTCAGAAGTTGAAAAAGTAGCAATAGAGTCAAATGTTTTGAAAATATTTTCAGAGTGGCTTAATACTTTCCATATATATGCTTTCACATTAGTCTCAGGATATATTTTTACATATATAAAATTAGAAAAAGGTGGATATAGCAATTTTAGAGATTTTCTAATAAACAAATTTTCTAGATTGATAGTTCCGTATATATTTATATTGGTTGTGTGGGTTGCTCCAATTGGTATATATATATTCAATTACAATACAAATACTATTATATCAAAGTATGTTTTGGGAACAGGACCAAATCAGTTATGGTTTCTTTTAATGTTGTTTAATGTTTTTATTATATCTTTTTTTATGATTGAATTTTGGGCTAAACATATAGTAGGTGGATTGCTAGTTGCATTGTGCTTTTATGGAATTGGAATGGTATTGCCTGATTACTTTATGTTAAGTAGCACATTTAGATTTTTATTGTTCTTTTGGCTGGGATTTTATTTGCGTTATAATAAAGATTCTATTATATGGAAAATACCATCAATAATTTTGTTAGGAATAAATTTGACGTTATTTGCTATAGATTGTTTATTTACATCACAGCATATAATATTTAAATTGTTATTGCTTGTTTTCAAACTGACAAATCAAGTTGTTGGAGCTGTGGCTGCTTTTATTGTTATAGGTAGAATCGGAGAAAAACTTAAATTAAATAATAGAGTATATAAATTTATAAGTGACAAAAGTATGATTGTATATATGTTTCATCAACAGTTTATATATTTTACAATAAAAATGTTTAATGGAAATATAAATCCATTTATTCATGCAGGAATAAATTTTATTATTTCATTTTCTTTATCGTTAATTCTAGCATGTTTATTCAGCAAGTCGAGAATTATAAGTAAACTGTTAGGACAACGAACATAAATGAAATTTTATATATAAAAATAAATAAAGAGGTATTTAAAATGTCACTTTACGAAAAACTAATAAAAAAAGAAGAAAAATTATCACTGGTTGGCCTTGGCTATGTTGGTATGCCGATAGCTATTGCTTTTGCAAAAAAAGGAATAGATGTTATAGGTTTTGACCTTAACACGCAAAAGATCGAATTGTACAAGTCAGGCATTGATCCTACAAACGAAGTTGGGGATGAAGAAATTAAAAAATCGACAGTTGATTTTACTTATGACGAAAATAAACTTAAAGAATCAAAATTTCATATTGTAGCAGTTCCAACACCTGTTAATCAGGACCATACTCCTGACCTTGCCCCTGTTATCCGCGCAAGTGAAATTGTGGGAAGAAATTTAGTAAAAGGCGCAATAGTTGTTTATGAATCAACTGTTTATCCTGGTGTTACTGAAGATGTTTGCGTGCCCATACTTGAAAAAGAATCAGGATTAAAATGCGGTGTTGATTTTAAAGTTGGTTATTCTCCTGAGAGAATAAACCCGGGCGATAAAATTCACAGACTTGAAAACATCACAAAAATAGTATCAGGAATGGATGAAGAATCCTTAAAAATTATTAAAGAAGTTTATGATATTGTTATTGAGGTTGGTACATATCCTGTTTCAACAATTAAAACAGCAGAAGCAATCAAAGTTGTTGAAAACAGTCAGCGAGACATAAATATTGCCTTTGTAAACGAACTTGCAATGGTATTTGACAAAATGGGCATCGATACCAATGAAGTAGTTGACGGAATGAATACTAAATGGAATGCTCTTGGTTTTAGGCCTGGTCTTGTTGGCGGTCATTGTATTGGAGTTGACCCTTACTACTTTACTTATGAAGCAGAAAAATTAGGTTATCATAGCCAGATAATCTTAAACGGTCGTATCGTAAATGACGGTATGGGTAAATTTGTTGCAGAAGCGGCAATTAAAGAAATGATAAATGCGGGAAAAGCACCTAAAAAGTCAAAGGTTGTTATTTTAGGTTTAACATTTAAAGAAGATTGCCCTGATACCCGTAACAGTAAAGTTGACGACATTATTAAGCATCTTAACATTTATGGAATCACACCATTAGTTGTTGACCCATGTGCAAATGAAAGAGATGCTATGCATGAATATGGTGTTACTTTAACTGAACTTAAAGATATAAAAGATGCAGATTGTGTTATTGTTGCAGTTGCACATAAAGAATTTAAGGCGCTTAAACTTAATGATATAAAAGCCTTATTTAAAGATTGCAATGATGACGAAAAGGTATTGATAGATGTAAAAGGATTATATAAAGTTTCTGAACTTAAAGAGTCAGGAATGAGATTTTGGAGATTGTAAACCTTTCGCAAAAAACGCGAAAAAATAACGATGAATTTTAGGGACGTTTAATTCAATTCAAATTGAATTGAAAATGAATTGACGATCTTTCGTCATGAATTGATGTTTAAAAATATCATGAATTGAAATTCTTTGAATTTCGTTAAGGTAAGAAAAATCACAAAAGACAAGAGGGGTGTTTTTTTAATGAAGAAGTACATAAAGCCAAAGATAGATATTGTATCTATCAGGGCGAGTGAGGATATATCAGGGCTTGCGGACTGGCTGGAGACAGAAGAAGGCAAGATATATAAGAATGCAGGGATAGTGGTGTATGATGCATGTAGTGTTTGAACATACGTTCAAACACAGTTATATTCGCTTTGCAGCGAGTTATATTTGCACCGCAAGTTTTATTGCTACGCAGTGGTATTGCCTTTGGCAGTTAAGGAATAGAATTTGTAATGTATTTGAAGAATATTTATATTAAAACAGGTTACACTATCTAATAAATATGAACACGTAAAAATTGCGTATAAAATATTTTCAAAATACGCAAAAATTGCGTATTTCTATTGCGTTTTTCAATTTGTTATGATACAATCATAATTGAGGTGATTAAAGTGACACTTAGAGAACTGCGAAAGCAGAAGAAAATGACGCAAGTTGAATGTGCCAGGTACCTTGGCATACCTATTCGTACCTATCAGAATTATGAAACTGATGTATCAAAATCCAATTCTATGAAGTATGCTTTTATGATGCAAAAATTACGCGAATATGGAATTGTTGATGAAATGCATGGAATTTTAAGCATTCAGCAAATAACTGATATTTGCAAAGAAGTTTTTTCAGAATTTGACATTGAATATTGTTATCTTTTTGGCTCGTATGCAAAAGGTAAAGCGAATGAAGAAAGCGATATTGACCTTTTGATATCTACACCGATTACTGGGATGCGTTTTTATGATTTGGTTGAAGCGTTACGTGACGGATTGAAAAAGAGAGTCGATGTGTTAAGCAGCGAACAGTTGAAAGAAAACATTGATTTGACAAATGAGATATTGAAAGATGGTGTAAAGATATATGGATAACAAAAAAGATAATTATTATTTTGTTAAAAAAATAATTACAGATTTGGATTTTATTTTTGAACATACAAAAGATTTAACACGGGAAGAACTTGAAAGAAACGAAATACTTATAGATTCAATTATGTTTAGGCTTATACAAGTTTCAGAGAATTCTAATAAGTTGTCTGACGAGTTTAAAGCATATTATAGTGAAATTCCATGGAGAGCAATCAAAGGTCTGCGAAACAGAATTGTACATGAATATGGCAATGTAGATTTAACTGTGATTTATGACACAGTAAAAAATGATATTTTCGACCTGCTACGTGAACTTAAGAGTATTGTGGAGTATTTCTAAAGTGAGAGTAAAATTTAATCAATGTGTAATTAAATAAATGTAAAGTGCAAAATGCAAAATTAAATACATGTTAAAAATGGATAAAATTTATTCGTTCCAAACAATTTTTCCTATCCGTTTTAGTGTTCAAACACAGTTATATTCGCTTTGCAGCGAGTTATATTTGCACCGCAAGTTTTATTGCTTTTATAATTTAAAACTTTTAAATATAGGGGGTTTTTAATATGAAAAGGGGATTAGTTTTAACTTTAATATTTTGTATGTGTGTTTCTTTCAGTTCTTATGCATCTATGATAACTTCTCTTAGTTGTTATGATGATAAAGATGCTGGGATTGTATATTTTTTCGGTAAGTTTTCGGAAGATGCAAAAGACTTAAAAGATGCAGGATTTAAAGTTAACAATAGATATTTCAGCCTTAATAAAAAAGATGAGAACAATCCTTCAAAAACCGGTTTTCAAGTTGCACTTGAGAATGATAACAGAGTGTTTGGCATAGGTATAAAAAATACTGATAAAATATCTGTCTCAGAATTTGTTGCTACTCCTTATATAGAAAACGATAAAGGAATTGAACTTATGGAAGAGTCAATTCCTTATACTATGTATAATAAAAATCCTCAGATTGTGGCTGCGTATTCAGTTCAAAAATTAAAACCGGGATATTATAAACCAAACAGTTCAAGTTTCTTTGATGTGACCGATAAATACGAGAATTATGCGTTGGAGACCTCGCAAGATACATCGGGTAATGTGTATAGTTACAAAGAAGTTTTGTTAAAGTATGATATTTCTGATTTTTACGGAATAACTGAAAATAACAAAGCGATACTTAAATTAAATATTTCATCTATAAAAGGAAGTTCTTGTATAGATGGTAACATTAAGGTGCTGACTGTTCAAGATGAAGATTATAGTAAAGATAAAGCGTATTATCATAGTACGGACTGTGAAGTGATTTCGAAAATCACACTTACAGGGACTGCTGACAAAGCAGGCGATAGTTTGTTTGACGTATTTACTTTTGATGTTACAAAAATAATAATCGATAAAATTGAAAAAGGGGAAAACAGCTTAACATTCGTTATACAGTTAGATAATGACATAGTACGTGACAAAGCGTATGTCAGTCTGCAGGAAGGATATAGACCACAACTTACAATTAATTAATATTATATAAACAAATTGCCGAAATGGGGACTGCCCCTATTTCGGCAATTTATCACATTAGTTTATTGATTAAAGAATGGTCTTGGGAAAGTAAGAAGATAAGTTTTTTTGCTGTTGGTGTAGGAGTTGATTTACCACATTCCCATGCTTCAACTGTTCTTTTGGAAACACCAAGAGCGTTAGCAAAAGATTTTTGTGTCATTGATAACGATTTTCTTGTTTCGAACACATTTATATCCGGCAAGGATTGTTTGCGTGCGAAAGTTTCTGCACTGGCTTTTCCTTTTTCATAGGCAAGGGCTTCTTTTAATCCTTCCATTATTCCCTCAAAACAGTCTATATTTTTAAAATTATTATCAATTTCTTCAACAGATAGTGATGATTTAAATTTTATTTCAGACATAAAATCACTCCTTTTTTATAGCATCTACCAAAATTTTAATAGCTTTCTTTTGTTCCGGTGTTAAATTTTCCTGAATATTTTTAGGATAGGCAAATAATAAATATAACTTTTCTTTTTCAAAAACATCAAGATATATAACTCTTCCTCCACCACTTTTTCCTCTGCCTTCAAGTTGTATGCGCATTTTTCTGGCACCACCTGTACCTTGAATTACAGCACCAATTTGTGGATTTTCAAGTAGAATTCCTTCAAGTGTTTTAAGGCTATCGTTATCCAGTCCCATTGCATACCATGAATTTAAAAATGGTTTTGTAAAAATAAATTCTCTAATCATTATTTCACTTCTTCCAATAAAATATAATATTTTATATTTTGTTCCTATTAATATTATATACGATAATATCGTAGTTGTCAATTATGATTTAGAATTTCTTTCAAGTTGACATAGCGGGGATAATTTGGTATGATAAAAAGAGAAAAAGTTTAAAAAAGGAATATTTAATATGAAAAAGTCGTTTTTTGTATTTTTGATAATAAGTTTAATATTTGCACTTAGCCTTAGCGCCAGTGCTTCTTATGATGTGTCTAAGCGGGCAAGGATTGGAATTAAATACGGGAGCAGTGCAGTATCTTCGCCGTCAGTTTCTTCGACTACGGGAAGTTTTGATTTTTCTTATGTAAGTGAAGATATAACGCAGTTTGCAAGTTACAGTACAAAAAGTATTACGGTAAGTGCGTATTCTTCTTATCTTGTTGCTGAGCAGTCGTATTTTGAAAGTTTTGATTTAGCCCTTTCTTACTGTGCGCAAAAAGAAAATATGATACCTTTTATAAAAGACGGTGTGATTTACGCAGTTTATTACGGATTAAGCACTGTTGATGAAGCAAATGTAAGTTTAGAGAATGCGAAACTTTATAACGAAACATCGTATATAATTTCGCCTGATGCAAGTTTAATTAAAGTATCTGAAAAAAGCGGAAAAGCGATTTTCATATTTTCTCAGAGTGAAAATACGAAACTTGGGGTAAATGCTTCAAATGACGGACTTATGGATTTTGGAAATCAGGACACATACAGGGATATAATAGAATTTATAAGAAATGGAAATTCTTTTACCCTTGTAAGCAATCTTACAATGCAACATTATCTTTATTCTGTTGTGCCTGCAGAAATCGGCGCTTCTGCACCCCTTGAAGCACAAAAGGCACAGGCGGTTTGTGCAAGAACATATTATGAAGAAAATATAGGAAGGCATAAAAATGACGGTTTTGCTCTTTGCGGAACCACTCATTGTCAGATGTATATCGGCACTAAATGGGAACGAGAACAGTCAAATAAGGCAGTTGACGAAACTGAAAATATGATTTTAACATATAACGGTAAACCGATAAGTGCAGTATATTTTGCTCATTCGGGCGGAGTTACTGCAGATGTTGAAGACGTATGGGGAAATCCTTACCCTTATTTAAAATCGGTTGAAGATAAATATTGTACCGACTATACGTGGGAGGTAACAATAGACTATGATAATCTTACCGAGAAGATGAAAAATAATGGTTATGATATAGGTAAGGTAACAGATGTTAAAGTTACTAAGACCTCTGATTACGGACTTGTTACCGAACTTACCATTTCGGGAACAAACGGAGAGAAGAAGTTCTTAAGAGAAAAGGCAAGAACAATACTTTCTTTAAAAAGTCAGAATTTTACTATTCCATCTGAAAACATAACGAAATTTGCTAAGACTAAAAAAGGTACTGAAACAGTTACGGTATCAAAAATACTTACTAAAGATGGAATTAAAGAAGTTTCAGATAACATAAGTGTTATAGACGGGAATAAAAAAATATCAACTCTCACAAAAAAAGCGGGAAATATTATATACGGAAAAGGGTACGGACATCATGTAGGATTTTCCCAGCACGGAGCGATGGAATATGCAAAAGAGGGTTGGGACTATATAAAAATATTAAAACATTATTATCAGGGTGTTGAAATAGAGGGAGAATAATTTTGGCAGATTTTACTTTAAGCGATTTTTACTATGATTTACCTGAGGAACTTATTGCACAGACTCCGCTTAAGGACAGGGCAAGTTCCAGACTTCTTGTTTTAAATAAAGAGTCGGGGGAAATCAGTCATAGAACTTTTAAAGATATAAAAGAATATTTAAATCCCGGAGATTTACTTGTAATGAATAACACAAGGGTTATTCCTGCAAGGCTTTACGGCATAAAGAAAAGCACAGGCTCTAAGATAGAATTTCTGCTTCTTAAAAGGATTGATTTAAAAACTTGGGAGGTTATTTTAAAACCTGGCAAAAAAGCAAGAGAGGGCGCAGAATTTGAGTTTGGTGACGGGCTTTTATCTGCTAAAGTAATCAAGGTTAAAGAAGATGGAAACAGGATAGTTGAGTTTTCTTTTGACGGAGTATTTGAGGATATTTTGGATAAGTTAGGGCAGATGCCCCTACCTCCTTATATAAAGGAAAAACTTGATGATAAGGAAAGATATCAGACAGTTTATTCTAAATTTGAGGGCTCGGCAGCAGCGCCTACCGCAGGTCTTCATTTTACAAATGAACTTTTAGATGAAATTAAAGAACTCGGTGTTAATCTTGCGTTTGTTACATTACATGTCGGGCTTGGTACATTCAGACCTGTAAAATGTGATAATATAAAAGAACACAAGATGCACAGTGAACATTTTTTTATTGATAAAAAAACCTGCGATTTGATAAATGAAACGAAAAAAAGAGGTAATAAGGTTATAGCAGTCGGAACTACATCTGTAAGGGTTTTAGAGTCGGTTGCAGACGAGTCTGGGTATCTTAAACCGACAGAATCGGATACTGAAATTTTTATATATCCGGGATATAAATTTAAGGTTGTAGATAAACTTATAACGAACTTTCATTTGCCCGAATCAACTTTAATTATGCTTGTAAGTGCTTTGGCAGGCAAGGAAAAGATTTTTAGGGCATATAACGAAGCGGTTAATGAAAGATACCGTTTCTTCAGTTTCGGTGACGCGATGTTCATTTGCTAAAGGCAAATGAACAAGGGAATAAGTAATAGGGAATAGTGAAGAGGTAAGGTGTCGGCTTTGCTGACAAACTTGCATTAAAAAGGAAAATAGATTATGTTTAAACTTATAAAAACTAACAATAAAGCAAGGCTTGGAGAATTTCATACTCCTCATGGGGTAATTAAAACTCCTGTTTTTATGAATGTAGGGACGTGTGCTGCAATTAAAGGCGGTGTTTCTACTATTGATTTAAAAAATATAGGAACACAGGTTCAACTCTCAAACACTTATCATCTTCATGTAAGACCGGGTGATGAGGTTGTAAAAAAACTTGGCGGACTTCACAAGTTTATGAACTGGGATAAGCCTATTCTTACTGACAGCGGAGGGTTTCAGGTATTTTCTTTAGCAAAACTCAGAAAAATCAAAGAGGAAGGCGTTTATTTTAATTCGCATATTGACGGTAAAAAAATATTTATGGGGCCTAAAGAAAGTATGCAGATTCAGTCTAATTTAGCCTCTACTATCGCAATGGCTTTTGACGAGTGTATTGAAAATCCTTCTCCTTATAAATATGTTAAAAATTCTATTGACCGTACAACAAGATGGTTGAAAATTTGTCGCGAAGAAATGGACAGATTAAATTCACTTGATGACACAATAAATAAAAAGCAAATGCTTTTTGGTATAAATCAGGGCTCTACCTATGCAGATTTAAGGATTGAGCATATGAAAGCAATAAGAGAAATAGACTGCGAGGGATATGCAATAGGAGGACTTGCAGTAGGGGAAACAAGTGAAGAAATGTATCACATAATTGAAAATGTTGAGCCTTATATGCCAACTGATAAGCCCAGATATTTAATGGGGGTAGGAACACCTGTTAATATTATTGAAGCAGTATCCAGAGGGGTAGATTTCTTTGATTGTGTTATGCCATCAAGGAATGCAAGGCACAGCCATTTATTTACATCAAAGGGCATTATAAACCTTATGAACGCAAAATATGAACTGGACGACAGTCCGATTGACGAAAACTGTGATTGTGAAACCTGCAGGAATTATTCGAAGGCGTATATAAGGCATTTATTTAAAGCAAAAGAAGCACTTGCCCTTAAATTAAGTGTTACTCATAATTTAAGATTTTATAATAAACTTATGGAAGATATAAGGGCATCAATTGAAAATGACACTTTCGATTTGTTTAAAAAATATGTGGTTGAAAACTACGGAAGAAGACTGTAATTTAATAAAAAGAAAAGTTATAAAAAAAACACAATCAATCAGGATTGTGTTTTTTTATGGCGAAAAAAAGGATTTTAGATTTTCGGTTTATAACTCAACATTGTATAGACTTTTATTTAAAAATAGTATATTTTTTTCAATGTTTTTATATGTTTTATTATATTTTTTTATATTGACTTTTCTGAAAACGGAGGTAATAATAGAAAGGAGTTTAAGTAATTTTATTATAATTATTACACTTTATAGTATATAAAAAATAGCTGTTTGTCTGCACATTTATTCCTGTTTGTGCCGACGTTTTAACAGCAGAATGGAGGTTAATATGACGAAAACAGATTTGTTTAAAGAGTTTATGGGACACCCTGTAAATTATGATTTTAAGAATCGATTTGAATTTGTAAAAAAATATGAATATAAAGATTTTGACTGCGAAATGTACTTGCAGGCAAACGGTGTTCGACCTGACGGAACTATTACATATCAAAGAGTTTTTATAACTCTTCCTAAAAAGATTGAAGGCAGACTTCCTGCAGTTGTTGTTCCGTTTTATTATCCCGAAGCGGCAATGGGTTTTGATCCTGAAAAAAATGAGCCACATGAAATATATAAGGATAATCCGATTATGCTTGATATTGTAAGGCATGGGTATATTGCTATTTCAGGTGACTCATATTACCTTACATATGCCGATTTTAAAGGTGGGAAAGATGAACTTGAAAGTTGGAAATGTGTTTCAGATATTTTTAACAAAGAGCAACCTGAATGGACAGGAGTAGGCAAACTTATTTATGATACATCTTTACTTATTGACGTTATATCAAAAGATTCCCGTGTAGACAGTGAAAAAATAGGTATTGCAGGTCATTCTTTAGGTGGTAAAATTGCATTTATTTCAGGTTGTCTTGATAAAAGAATAAAGGTTATTCTTGCAAGTGATTTTGGACTTTTATGGCATCAGACCAATTGGCATGACGAGTGGTACTGGGGTAAAAAACTTAATCTTATTAAAAAAGAAAAGTTTGAAAATTATATGCTTTTAAAAGACGCTGCACCAAAACCGTTTTGTCTTATAGCGGGCGAGTTTGATACTGATGAAAGCCGTCAAACTCTATATGAAATTGAAGAATATAATGATTGTCCCGAAAGGATTCTCGTTATAAACCATCGTTCAGGGCATCGACCACCTGATTATGCTTTGGAAGCAGGATATTTATTTATGGATAAATGGCTTAAAAACATTTAAAACATAGGAGATATTAACATGAAAAAAATAGTGTGTTTATTGTTTGTTTTCTGTTATATAATGTCAATTAAGGTTGTACCGTCAGCCGCAATAACTTCCGATGTGATATCGGAATATAATTTTGAGGATTCACTGGCAACAACTATGAGCACATGGTCCTATTATACTTCTGAAAGTGAAGGAAAGATTTCGGTTAATACCAGTAATTATACAAAAGGCAAAAGCAGTATAAGGGTTACTGACGATGATGCATCCGTTTCAATCGGGATTTTATCTCCTAAAAATAAGGTAACACCTGGTGCTCTTTTTAAGATTACCTTTGACGGATATCTTCATTCAGGAAAAAGCCTTGCTATAGTAAGATTTTATAAATCTGACGGAACTTACCTTTCGAGTGATGACATACTGATTCGCCTTAGTGAAAAAAACGCGTGGAAAACTTATGAATACGAAAAATATATACCGTCTTATGTAGCAACCTGCAGAATATTCTTATTAAGTTACTCCACCGATATTGGCGATGCATCTTATGATAATATTGTTATGTCAGCCACAACAACTTCAAGTTTGATAGAAGAATATAATTTTGAAGATACACTAACAACGACTATGGGAACATGGTCCTATTATACTTCCGAAAGCGAAGGGAAGATTTCGGTCAATACAAGTAATTACACCAAAGGGAATAGCAGTATAAGGGTAACTGATAATGATGCATCAGTTTCAATCGGGATTTTATCTCCTAAAAATAAGGTAACACCCGGTACTCTTTTTAAGATTACCTTTGACGGATATCTTCATTCAGGAAAAAGCCTTGCTATAGTAAGATTTTATAAATCTGACGGAACTTACCTTTCAAGTGATGACGTACTCATTCATCTTAGTGAAAAAAACGCGTGGAAAACTTATGAATACGAAAAATATATACCGTCTTATGTAGCAACCTGCAGAATATTCTTATTAAGTTACTCCACTGATCTTGGCGATGCATCTTATGATAATATTGTTATGTCAGCCACAACAACTTCAAGTTTGATAGAAGAATATAATTTTGAAGATACACTAACAACGACTATGGGAACATGGTCCTATTATACTTCCGAAAGCGAAGGGAAGATTTCAGTTAACACAAGTAATTATACCGAAGGGAAAAGCAGTATAAGAGTTACTGATAATGATTCTTCCGTTTCAATCGGAATTTTATCTCCTAAGAAAAAGATAACGCCTGGTGCTCTTTTTAAGATTACCTTTGACGGATATCTCAATTGGGGTAAAAGCCTTGCTATTGTAAGGTTTTATAAATCTGACGGAACTTATCTTTCAAGTGATGATATACTGATTCATCTTAACAAAAAGGGTTGTTGGAAAACTTATGGATACGAAAAATATATACCATCTTATGTAACAACTTACAGAATATTCTTGTTAAGTTACTCCACCGATATTGGCGATGCCTATTATGATAATATCAAAGTTTATGAGGGAGATACCACCAGTAATAAAAATGAAACGGGATTTATTGCTCCGCTGCAAAACAGTGCAGTTAACGCAAAGATAGTATCTCCAAACGGCAGCAACCTTATATATCATTCGTACGACAGTAAGGGCAGTAAACTTACTGATTATTCTTATGCAGGTTTTTACGGGGGGAAGTACGAACTTCCCGATTCAGATAATCTGACTGTAGGTGCAGTTATTGCTCCTTTTGCATGGTCGCAATCTGAAATTACGGCAAAAACTGCAGACGATACAGCACGAATTCAGAATGTTATAGATGATGTTGCTTCTTTATATCCTGATAATAAAATGACGGTAATTAAATTAAAAGCCGGAAAATACTATATTAATTCAACAGGCCTTTCAGTTCCGAGCGGAATAATTCTTTCCGGAGAAGGTCAGGGGCCGACAGGAACAATTCTATATGCCTACGAAGCAGATAACTCTGATTCTTCTATGGTAATAAAGGTTGTTGGGAATTCTCATAAAAAAGCCAGTCATAATTGTTATATAACTGACAGTTATGTACCTTCAGGAAGCAGTAAAATTACACTCTCATCTAATGATGTATCTTATTTTAATGTTGGAGATACTTTTATTATTTATTATGAATCGACTGATGAATGGACCGAAAGTATTGGTATGAGCAGTCCTATCATAAATGTATACGGAGATGATACAGGCTGGGGCGCAAAAGATGTGGTTAAGATTCACGAAAGGGAAGTTACAGCAGTAAATGGTAATGAAATTACTTTTGATATTCCTCTTGAAATGCATCTTGATAATAATCTGATGCCCGCATATATATACAAAATTGATACTGCAGGCAGAGTAAAAAATACAGGTATTGAAAACTTAAGAATAGAATCGTATTTTGATCCTTCCATTACGGGCAGCACAGGATATGTGGATGAAAATCATTCCAGATATTTAATATATTTTAAAAATGCACAGGACTGTTATGTTGAAAACGTAACTACTAAATATATGTATTTTTCATTTATATATTTTGGGAATTACGCAAAGCGTATTACCGCAAGGAATTGCAGTTCTTTAGAACCTGTGTCCAAAATTGAGGGTAACAGAAGATATCCGTTTTTATGTATGGCGTTTTCGCAACAAATTCTTGTAACAGGTTGTTATTCCGAAAAAGGCAGACATGACTATGCAACAAGTCACAGAGCATCAGGGCCGACAGCATATGTAGACAATGTGGCAGATAGTTCATTTGCTATATCTGAGCCTCATGCTACCTGGAGTACGGGAATACTATATGACAATATTTATCATATCGGCAGTGATACCAAAGGATATATAGGTATTACAAATCGTGGTATCTACGGTACAGATATAAGCCAGGGATGGACGGGTGTAGGCTGTGTTGTGTGGAATTCACTGGCAAATACAATAGTTGCACATGATGTTCCGGGAGATTATCAGAATTTCCTTGTAGGGAACTGGGGAACTTACAATGACTTTGGTGCAACACAGAGAAAAGATGAAAATATTATTACTATGACGGATATGTACAGAAAAACCGATCAGGTAGGTGGCACGGATGCCAATATGGCAACCTCTTTCGCTACTTCCTTTGTCGGAGATGCCTATAAGGAATCTGAATCTGCTCCTGTTAATCCGAGAAGTTTATTTAAAGCACAACTGGCATTAAGAATTACAGGTGATTACAGAAATCAGAAGCCAAATGCACCTGTTCTTACCTATCCGAAAGGCGATGAATTGTTTTCATCTTCTAATGTTTGTTTTTACGGCTTGTATCAGAAGGGTGCAAGTGGAGTTAACATTTATGTTGATGATGTAAAACATACTGCAACACTTGACTCTTCCAAGAATACTTTTGAACATTTGCTAAGTTTGTCAGATGGTGTTCATAAAATATATACCACACAGGTTGTGGACGGTATCGAATCAAACAAATCGGCTGACAGATTTATTATTATCAAAAATAAGGGTAATTACACAAATACCTTGTCCAGTAATTACAGTCACAAAACATTAAGCCTTATATCCGGCGATACAAGAATGACCTTTGACAAATATTCTCAAAGCGTTTCAGATATTATTGAAATATCCGATGCTCAAGGCTTTAAGGATATGGCAACAGGCCTTATGGGTAACTATAAACTTACAAAAGATATAGATTTAAGTAATTGTGGCTATACTGCAATATCAGGTTTTAAAGGTACTCTTGATGGTAACGGATATACTGTAAATCTTGGAAAAAGTGCAACACAAGGTGTGTTTGCAACTGCAGGTGATTTCACAATTAAAAATCTTACAGTTAAAGGAAATATTACTGCAACTAATTCAAAGACAAAGATAGGTGCTTTTGTAGGTCAGGCTACTGAATCAGGAACTTTTATTAACTGTAAAAACTATGCAAGTATATTCTCCGGCATAAATTCCGTTTATATGGGTGGTATCTTAGGCGATGGATTTGATGGTACTACATCATCAATGGTTATAAACTTTACAA
>SVKJ01000021.1:0-6381 GCA_015068525.1 Oscillospiraceae bacterium
CCGCCTGTCCGCTTGTTTTTGAAAGAGTTTCGGCATATCCTGCGGCAAATTCACCAAGCTCACCGATAGGTGAGTACTTTTTGAAAATTACCTCGCCGTCACGCTCTGTAAATATTTCGAGTGGATCGCCATCTCATACCTTGTTGGTACATAGATAACGACCCACTGACAAAGTTCATATTTAACTGATTTCATTATACGGCAATCGACAAAAATTGTCAATAAAAAACACAGTAATTGATGTTTTTAATCAACTACTGTGTTAAAAAAATTATTCTTCTTGTGTTCTTTCTACAAGGTCTATGATGTCAGTAATACTGCTCTTTAAGAAAATGGTAATTGTCTTGTCTTCATCTACTGTGATACGCTCTATAATAAGAGCAATATCTTTTTCGGTAAAGTGTTCCTTAGAAAGCAAATGATTAAATGTATCAAGAACCGTATCTATATTGTTCTTGATTTCTTTTCTCTTTTCACTTTCGTCAGTAAGAAATTCTATTTCCAACTCAGCATTTTCTATCTCTTTACGAAGACCATTGTCAACTGCATCAAAGGTTTCATCAATGCTTTCTTCATTATCTGGGTATTTAGAAATTTGTTTGATACGTTGTTGCATACTTATAGTAAGTTCAGATTTCTTATCTTCAATGAAATTTTGGAGATTTGCAATACGTATCTTGTTTCTCTCAACCTGCTCTTTACTGCTGTCAAGGTTGATATTTATAAGTTTATCTTGCAAATTTTCTTTAACTGCACGGATGTAATTTTTCACTGCCTCATTGAGTTTAGATTCGTGAATATGGTGTGAGGTACATGCCTTTAACCCCCTTCTGTGATAAGAACCACAGAAATAAGCATTTGGTCTCTTAGGGTTGGAAATTGAAAACATATGAGCACCACAATCAGCACAGTAAATTCTGCCACTGTAAGGAATTTCATACTTGCGCTTACCTTTGTAATGAGATGTGGTTCTGTGTTTTAATTCTTCTTGCGCCTTCTCAAAAACCTTTTTTTCAATGATAGGTTCATGGTGATTTTCAAATATCATATGGTCTTTTGGGTCAGTACGAACATCTCTTTTATTGATGCCCGCTCTTGTCCATACATTTTGTCTTAATGTACCTATATAAAAATCATTGCTTACAATTTTTGCAACTGCAACATGACTCCAAATGGTACTTGGTTTAATCTTGCTTGGGTCTTTTTCTCTCTCCAAGGCATGTTTCACCATAAGCATTCTGCCAGTTGGAGCATTAGTCTCAGTTAAATACTCAGCAATTTTTTTATAACCCCAACCATCATTATATAATTCAAAGATTTTTTTCACAACCGCTGCGCCTTCTTCATCAACACAAACAGTATTTTTTTTGAAAGGATGTAAGTAATAACCGTATGGAGCATTACAAACCCATTCGGCATTACGCTGTCTGTTCTTAATAATGCTTCTGACATTTTTACTTGCCTCACTGACTGGTTGTTCGTTCATAAGGAATTTAAACTGTATATTCAACCATTCGGCATTATTAGGAAAATCTATATTGTCTTGAATTGAAATGATTCTTACTCCGGCATCTCTTAATAGTTCAAGTTCATATAAACCCAGACTATTTCTTCTGGAAAATCTGGAAAAATTCTTGATAATAAGTATCTTATAATACCCATTAAACAATAATTTTCTCATTTTCTGATACCCATCTCTTTCTTCAAAGGTATAACCAGACTTATCTCTGTCTTCATAGAAATCACATTCCATATTAGGAAACTTATCTTTCACATAAGCGCTTATGATTGATTTCTGATTTTCTATTGATACATTTTCATTGTCAAGGTCATCATCTATTGATATACGGCAATATGCCGCTATTCTTTCTGTCTCTTTCATTTTAACATCATTCCTTTCTTGTATTCAAGGGTGTGTAGATTATACACACCCTTTGTCCGTATCTATTTATATGTAAGCATATTCACTTGGAATATGCTTTGTTGTGAGTTTTTAACTAGCATACGCTAATGATTTAGACTGTTCCTTCAAAAGCTCAGTAATGGTTTGAAGAAGCGGTCTGTTGCCTCCGACAAAAACATTAATTGAATAATCATTTTTGTAAGCAGCGACAGTCTCCTTATACTCCGCGGTGTCTCTGTAAGTAGCCTTTTCAGAGCTATCTACCCATACCTCAACAGTCTTGGAACTTTCCTTAATGTTTATCTTCATGCGCATTGCTCCTTTCATAATAATATTTTTTCTGTATAATTAGAATTTTATTCAAATACAGTAAATTACCTACTTTTAATATGAGACAGTTTTTAAACAGATACTGCCAAACTGCTTGTTAAGAATATTGCTGATTACTTTTTCACAGACCAAAGGGCAATGTGGAAACTCTCAAAATCACTCTTTTTCAAATATGAAACAAATTTTTTGAGTTCATCTTCTGTTAATGGTGAAATTTCCATACCATAACTCTTATCTTCCAAGCCTGTTTCTGTTGTTATACTGCAAAGTTTACGGACATTTTCAAAACCAACTGCATACCCATCAAAAATAAGGAAATTTGTTGGTGAATCTTCATCAGTGATATTTGTGAAACCTTTTGATGCTTTTAAGGTTGAATGCACATTGGGGCTAAGCAAATTTACTATTGATGAAAGACCAAAGAAATTGTTAATGAGTTTCTGTTCTTCAACTGTATATGTATCTTTAAGACCTATTTTGATACATTTGTTATAGAACTTTTTAGCCTCAGCTTTGAGTGCACCGGTATCAAATAAGGGAATTTCTATGAATGGACTTGTATTTCTTTCAAGGTGAAATACATTGAATTTCAATGAAATTTTTGTCTTCATTATTACCTCAATACTTGTTCCAAGTTCTGTTTCTGCTTTACAATTGAAATTTTTAAAATTAATATACATGATATAATCTCCTTTTCTCCTCAGTAATACTGAGATTCACTTATATTTTTTATTGTTCCAGCGGTTTTTGGACAGATACCGCCAAACTGCTTGTGCTTTTTACTGATTATCAAGGCGGGTCAAGACACCTTTACCTCTTGGGGTAAGAGCATATCTTCTGACTTTGCCACTACGGGGTTGAATATAACCTGCATGTGTAAGTGATACAATCATTCTTGAAACCTCTCTGCGAGGACAGCCCAAATATTCACCCATTTCCTCTTGTGAAAGAGGGCAAAAGTTTTGATTGAATGCAGGACCTAATGTGTTGCTATCAATAACTCTAAGTACCTGTACCTCTGTTCTACCTAATCTAGCATAATTTGTGTTTCTCATGTTAAAATTCCTCCTATTATAAGTTGATTTCTGAATATAAAATATCTAGACTTCTCTCAAATGCCCCCACGCCAGAAAACAAACTTAACAGGCGCAATTCTTTGAACAAATAAGGCATTCTATCAAAGAGTTCCAACCACACTGCTACAAGCAATTCTACACAGATACTATTGCCGGTCTGGTGATTGAGTTGAGTTTTACTGTTGATTTTAGAAACTTTCTCATAGTCTGCTGCTGTAAAACCAGTTGCCAACCATCTTTCCTTTGGAGAAAGTTTCTTTATGTAATATCTGTCATTGCCATCTGCATCCTTATAAATCTGTCTCACAATGCATGTAGAATTAGATGCACGGAGTGTTGGTATCTTTTTGAGACCTATCACATGGTCTGCCCAACCAGATTTACAAGGGAGTTTTATAGTTTCAGCATCAGATGAAATAATTTCATCAACATACTTTTCAATGGAGGTTCTTATATATGGGGAAATGCTGGAATCTATCACAACCTTTGCATCTGTACCAGCAAATACATCTGAACAGTCCTCTAATATAGTCTGCAAGTTCCTTGTAAATGTATATGGTTCTGGAAACTCAAAACCTGCATCTACATCTGACCTAACACATACCCATATGATTCGTCTTCTGTTTTGAACTGAACCATAATCATGAGCATTGAGAACCTTCCAGTAAATGTTGTACCCATAACTTTCAATTTTTGCATTTATCTTATCAAAATCTGCTCTGAACCTCTTTGATGTAGCAAAATTTGCCACATTCTCCAAAATCACAAATTCTGGTTTGATATTTTTAATTGCCTCAAGCACATAACAAACTAATGAGCTTGGAGTTTCTTCAATGTCAGTGCATCCACATACCGGACAGACACCGAGCACATCTACATCTAATGGTGAAAAAGAATGCCCACACTCTGGGTTTTTACAATAATTTGTGATACCAAGTTTTTCACCTATTGAACTAACGCTTTGGCATGGAAAACCTGCCACAATACAAGAAACATTTTTTAAATCATAACTTAAAACATTTCTTACATCCCATAAATTAACTATTTCTTCTCCTAAAAGCACTTTTTCAGATTCAAATGCCTTTTTATCTATCTCAGCACATGCTACGATATGCTTGTTATATAAATCTTTCATTGGTATTCCTCCTTAAAAATAAGTAATTTTGATTAATTAACAAATTTCCAAGAAGGCAGCGCTACCCTAACTGGGTGTAATCAGTCTAGAATCATACACTCAGTCTCTTGTTAGTTCCATCTCATATGAATATGTTTGTGCACAACATACCCGTATCAATAGATTGGAACTGATAGGGTTTTGATAATGAGGTTCTCCCAAAACTCATTTAGTCTTGAAAGGTAAGCACCTTGTTCATATCGAAGGTTTCACCCCCTTTCAATGCCTTTGCTTTACTGATTCTTTCAGCACAGCGTATAAGGTTTTCTTTATCTGAAACTGCACATATGAACTTTCTATCAGTTCTAGTACAGATTTCTGCTGTTAAACCACCACCGGTCAAGTCAAGCACAGTATCACCAGCAAGAGTACAGTTAAGCACCATATTCCTCATAACCATGTAAGGAATGCTGTCTTCATAACTGCCTACACTCTGTTCCACAATAACCTTTTTTGCCTTTTTTGACTTGGGTTGAAATGGCATACCATCATCAACATAAAAATGTCTGGAGGTATGATATGTTCCATAGAACAGTTTCCCAGGTTTTCTCAGATGTACCATTGCCATAGTCTTTTCACCATAGGAATATACAATATCAAAGATGAACCCTTGACGAGCGTATCTCATACTTACATCTATAATGTCTTTTTCTTCGACCCAAACATTGACACATGGTAAAGTCATCTTGGAGATAACTGAATCTATATATGTAAAAGGAATATCTGTAAAAACAGTAGAATCTACAAAAGCAACATCAAATTCATCCTTTTCAACTGTTTCAAGAATTTCTTCTGCATTGCCAAGGGCAATAGTTCCACAAAGTTCATCATGAACAAGTTCTTCAATTCCGAGGTCTTCCATAGTTTCCAAGATTCTCTGTTCTGACACCTTTGCATACTTGTCTTCAATTTCACAACCAATAAAGTCTCTGCCACACATTAAGGCACTGACACCGGTTGAGTTTGTTCCACAAAATGGGTCAAGAATAAGGTCGCCAGGTTCAGAAACTTTTTCAATCAATTTAGTCATAATTTCAACTGGTTTAATAGTTCCATGACCATACTTTTTCTTCAATTTTGTAAATTTAGGTGTGATAAAATGCTCCGGAGTAGTATCTACCTCTCCAACAAGACTTTTATCAACAACTTGAACTATGTATTCTGTGTCAGAAAGCATAGTTCCCTTAGAACAGAAAGGGTTAGTTTTCTGCCAAGTATGAAGAATAATTTCCACATTTTCATACTGTTGAAAAAAAGAAATATAGAAATCTAACTGCGCTGCACTGCAAAAGAAAATTCCATTGATTTTTTCACAGATACGAACAATCTCTTTTAAAACATTAACAGAAAAACCATCACAGAATGCCGCTATGCCTTTCATAAAGTCTGTATGAGCATAACATCCGGTAGTCTTGCCTTTTTTTGTATGTAAAATATACGGACCATCCATTACAACAGCTTTAACGCTGCCGGTTGGAATAGCATGTAATATTTTCTCACAATCACCTTTGATTATCTGATTTTTCAGAATTTTCACTGCCTTTGTAAAGTTCTCTACTAAAATTTTCTTAAATGATTTCAATTTAATCATCCTTTCTATAAAATGTTTTCAGCAACAACATCTCCCGTTGCTGTACCTATATTGTCTCATACTTTGCATTTTTTCTACACGAGTTGGTTCTTTGCAAATTCGGTGATTTCAAGTTTTAAAATGTTAAAACCAACAATTTTTGTTCAAACACCGAATTTTTCATTATGAACCATTTAAACAGTTAGAAAATCTTGCAACATCTTCAACATCTGGTACTGTTTTTTGCTGTACCTATATTGTCTCATATTTTGCATTTTTTCTACACGAGTCGGTTCTTTGCAAATTCGGTGATTTCAAGTTTTAAAAT
>SVKJ01000021.1:6391-25601 GCA_015068525.1 Oscillospiraceae bacterium
GTTAGAAAATCTTGCAACATCTTCAACATCTGGTACTGTTTTTTGCTGTACCTATATTGTCTCATATTTTGCATTTTTTCTACACGAGTCGGTTCTTTGCAAATTCGGTGATTTCAAGTTTTAAAATGTTAAAACCAACAATTTTTGTTCAAACACCGAATTTTTCATTATGAACCATTTAAACAGTTAGAAAATCTTGCAACATCTTCAACATCTGGTACTGTTTTTTGCTGTACCTATATTGTCTCATATTTTGCATTTTTTCTACACGAGTCGGTTCTTTGCAAATTCGGTGATTTCAAGTTTTAAAATATTAAAACCAACAATCTTTACTCAAATGCCGAATTTCTGTATTCTGACCTCTTTTGAGGTGAAAAAATCTTCAACAACGTATGATTTTTTGCTCTACCAATATTCTCTCATACTTTTGACTTTTTCTACACGGGTCAGTTCTTTGAAGGTTCGGAGATTTCAAGTTTTAAAATGCCAAAATCAACAATTTCTGCTTAGACACCGAATTTTTCATAAATTGATGCTTTGAGGTAAAAAATCTTCAATCACTTAAACATCTTGTACCTTTTTTGCTCTACCTACATTATCTCATATTCTGATTTTTTCCTATACGAGTAGGTTCTTCACATATTCTGAGTTTTTAAGTTTTTAAATGCCAAAACATACAATTTATGTTCATACACAGAATTTTTTATTATTCTGTACTTGGACAGTAAAAAATCTTGCAACATCTCAAACGTCTTACAAGTTTTCTTGCCATACTTTTATATTGCCATATTCTGAAAAAACTTGCCGCTAGTCATTTAAGAGCAAATTCTGAGATTGGTTGTTTTAAATTTGTGAATATGGGAATATATAGAAAAAACTCCGAATTTTTTTGGTATTTAATGAAAAAAATTCGGAGAAAATCACTTTTTATTCTTGAAATTCACTATTTTTATTGAAAAACAAGGCAAAATATGGTATAATATTAGAAAAATAAAAAGAACGGAGATGATTGTATGAGTACAGAGGAAAACAATAAAGAAAGAACCCCTATTACAGAGGCAAACATAGACAAACTGGTGGGTAAAACAAAACCACGTACCCTTCCATATACACCTATACTGAAATTATTTATAGGTTATTTACAAAACTGCTGCGGTATCAAAGGAGAAGAAATATCAGCACACTTTGGACATCAACCGTCTTGGTTCTCAGATTTGAAGACCGGAAAAAGAAAGCAAGTTCTTGCAAATGAACTTGCTGAAATAATTGCATTTGGTTATAATTGTGAAAACAGTCGTAAGGATGAAAATTTCCAAAAAATCAATTGTTCAGATGCGGGTTATTTTCATCTTGACGTAGATAATACAATCAAGTTTTCAGACTATGCCCGTTATAGAGTAGAAGATTTTATGTGTACGATTACTGACCCTATTACCGGAAAACTGAAAATGGACATAAAAAATGAATTATGGATGCTGGTGCTCCTTTTTGAATATGACCTTATATTGCTTGATGGAGAACATGACATAAGAGGACTGATTAATAAAAAGTTGTCTACAAGCGATCCTAAAAAATTATTTACAGAGCTTGGAAAAAACTTGTATCTTCCTAACAGATACAAACCAAAATTTTTCATTGATGAAGAAACTAAGAAACCATTGAAAAAAGAATCTATCAGCATAACAAAAAATAATATTTATGCTGAGAAAAGTAAAAATGAACACGACTTTCCTTTAATTTTCATCAACTATGACCTTATCAATACAGATGAATATATAAAGCAACACGGAACAGATGTTAAAAGATTGCCCCAAGGTTGTAAGGACTTTGATTTAAGAGTGGCGTTATATGACAAGGGTAGAATTCGTCTCATAGATTTATTTATGCTTTTGCGCAATGCCAATTACCTGCTTTGCCACTCAGAAGAGTATTTGGTCTTTGAAAAAACATTAATTCAACTATATGAACGTACAATAACTACATTTTATACTACTGTTGGATGGGTTGATACACCGGTGTTCCCACCGCACAATGCTATATGGAAATATGATTTTGAGAATTTCCGTAATAATGGAATACCAGCATTTTTCGGATTGGTTGATTTTTTTGAAAAGATTAACATACCAGAAAATGATGTAGAATTTACTCTTTTTAAGAACAACTTTTTGAAACTGAAAAGAACTTATATGAAAACCGTTGCCTTTGATTTTTCATTTATTGAAAGTATGACAACAATACAGACAAGTCGACTTTATAAGCGCCTATCTCAATTGATAGAAGATTTTAAAAATAATCCGGACGAGTTCTAAAAGGGAAACACACCTCACTCTCTAAATTATGAATCATCATAATTAGAAAGCGAGGTGTGTTTTTTATGAGAACAAAAATCAGTCTGGATGTTGTTTTTCCACTCAATGTAGAAAATGACATTTATGATTTTGAGTTCTTCACAAAATACGGTGAAGACGCTGATGGTCTGTTTGTTTCAATTTATGTTGTTCCTAGATATTCAATCGACGAACAAAAAGTCAGAAATATCAAAACAACATATTTCTTAGACAGAGCAATATCATCTCCGGAGATTTTAGGCATTCTCAGTATTTTAAAAGAATTGCAAAATACTGTAAATGACTTTTCTTCTTCATCAGAAGAGCTCAGCAGAAAATACTATGATTCTATTCATAGATATTTCACTGTTTTTGGAGTTGTATAAGATACTCTGAAAACTAATGGAGCACCCCTTATTGGGATGCTCCATCTTTTTATGCCGTAAATAACGGTATAATTTGCATATCTATAAAATCGACTATTGGTTTCACATACATATAATAGAAAAACCCAGCATTGTTTACAGACTGTATCGTAAAATACATTCCCACTGCAAACAAGAGTATGTCTCCGATAAACCATAGGTCTTTTTTTATCTGTTTTATAGCAAATTTAATTTCTCCCATCACATTCTCCTTTCATTTTTATTTATTATACCGTATACTTACTGATTTGTCAGCATTTTTTACTCCGGTTCATCATGTTAAAGCAAAAAAATAGCACCTATGAAATCTTTTCAGAATTCACAGATGCTATAATTCTTATTTGAATAAATCGCTATGAGTGCCGGTTCTGTATAAGGTTAAAACCAATGATGCTTATACTATATGATTGAAAAGAAATAAAATTTTATTCATTAACTGCCAGAAACCCTTGTGAATACAGTGTTTCGTTAGGGTATGATTAAGTGACGTTATGAAATAGCCCTTAAAAGTGTTTCAAATAAATTATTTTTGATTTTTGAAATATGTCATAAATCGAACTATATTCTATTGACACACTTATATTTTTGTGGTATAATAAAATTACCAAAAATCAAAGGAGGTTATGTATGAGAGTTGGTTATATCAGGTGTTCGACCTTGGAACAAAACGAGGCACGCCAGGTAAAGATGATGGAAGAACAAAATACAGAAAGAGTATTCATTGATAAAGCAAGTGGTAAAAACACAGACCGTACCGCGTTTAAAGAAATGATGTCCTTTGTACGTTCTGGTGATACCGTAATCTGTGAAAGCATTTCAAGAATTGCCAGAAATACACGCGACCTTTTATCTATTGTTTCAGAACTAACAGAAAAAGGCGTTGAATTTATAAGTTTAAAGGAACAAATCGATACTACAACACCCCAAGGGCGGTTTATGATTACAGTTTTTGGAGCATTGGCAGAACTGGAGCGTGAAAACATTCTGGAGCGTCAAAGAGAAGGCATAGAAATAGCAAAAGCCGAGGGTAAGTACAAGGGTAGAAAACCTATTGAGGTTGAAAATTTCCCCAACATCTATAATCAATGGAAGTCGGGATCTATAACCGCTCGGCAGAGCATGAGAATTTTAAATTTAAAACCGAATACATTTTACCGCAGGGTCAAGGACTATGAAGCAACGTTATAAAGATTGAACATCTTCTATCTTAATGGTGGTGGTACTATTACAGTACCGCCATTATTTATTTTCAAGGAAAAAATCAAAAAGATCGGAATTCTATAAAAATTATACTGTTTTTACTGATTTTGTCAGCATTTGGATTTTAAGACAAAATTATTCTATTTTTTTCTCTTCCGGTGATTTTATTTCAATTATTTTTATATTTTTCTCTTATTATAGAAGATTTTTTTATTTGGGTAATATACACCACGCATTATAGATATAGATTCAGCAATATTACCCCGTTGGTCTTTTTGATAACTTGACGAATTACCACAATCGAGGTATCATCCAAATACAATGCAAGTATGTTGTCGGTAAAACACCCCCGCATAAGAGATATTTTAAAAATATATGTGTAATGAGGGGGGTAAATTAACTAAATTTTGAAAGGAGATGATAATGAATTATAGAGAATTTTTAAAAAAATTAGGGAATCCCGACCCCATCTGTTTTGTTGATAATAATATAGTAATTAGTCTAAAAGATGTACCAAAATATATTAATGAACATGAAATTTTCTTTTTGCCTAATGTTGGTGGAACAACAATAGCAGAAATAAAAGAGTTTAAAGCATTCTTTGTTGATTTGGATGCGGGAAAGATTTCCAAAGATGAGTTTCTACCTGTGAAAGCAGTAAAAAAATACAAATCGGAGAAATGGAAGGAAATTAATTCCTTTGCCATACCGCCCTCATTTGTAGTTGAGACGAGAAACGGTCTCCATTTATATTGGAAAATTCAAGAAGAGATATCTCTTGAACTTTGGCAAAGTATTGAGGATGCATTGGTAAAATGGTTTGATGGCGATAAAAACGTAAAAAATGCTGCGAAACAACTAAGACTACCTGGTTCTGTTTGGAGAAAAAACCCTAAGTACCCAGAATACCCTTGTAGAGTTCTGAAAGAAAATGATGTTTACACTTATATCGCATCATACTGCAAATTGTTTAATATTTCTGAATCTGGAGCTCAAACAACATCTGAAACAACATCTGAAAAACACACCAAATCTCATCATGCAAATACAACAGCACCAAAAAGAAAACCAATATCACCACAAGTTTTCACCAATTACAAGCAACTATTTGACTATTTGACAAAGGAAATCTCAATGTTTGACTATCTTCAAGAATTTCATAAACTTGTTGGCAATAATCAGCGTTCTTTCTGTTGCATTATTCATCCAGACAAGCACCCAAGCGCCAGCATATTTAAGGTTGATAGCGGTGTTGAATTGTACTGTTGCAATGCCAGTAGTTGCGGGTTCAAAGGGAACATCATACAAGTAGTTTCTAAACTTAAAGATTGTTCAAGGAGCGATGCCATAACTTTCATCTGTAAAAACTTAAATATAAGATATGAAATTGACAGACGTCTTGAAAGTCTTTTAGAAGACAACAAGCATACAATATCAGATGATATAAAATATTCTCACACAGACTTATATAGCGCTATTTACCGCTATAAACCAACCCTTGAAAAGTTGCATGATATTGCAAAAGATTCTCTTGAATATTCTCATACAGAGGGAAAATTTCTTTTTACATCTTCAATTCAGCACATAACAGAAAAAATGGGTAGGCGTGATAAAAAAAACACGACCTCCGATATAGGGTTTCTGTGTCTGTTGAAATTAATTGAAAAAGTAGATTTAGATACTGATACTGATGTTCCAAAAGAATTTGAGAGCTACGTAAAAAGATTTCAACATAAACACAATAAAGACAATTATATTACTGTTTTTTCAATTCCGAGTTATACATATAATGTTTTGACTGAGTGTGAGGGGGTTGCCAAACAAGTAAAGGAAAAAGGTCTCAGAAAAACCCATTTTTCTTATGAAACAGTAGCAAACGCATTTGATAAAGAAACCGCTGACAGAGTGTTTCCACAAATCAAAGGGAAATCTGTTAAAAGTATAGATGAATTTTTACTACAAACCATTAATATTCTTCTGGAAAGAGACGGATATTTTTCATTAAATACAGTAAAAAGTTTTTATAGTGATAATGATGTATTTTTTAAAGAAAAAACATACATCAGACAATTGCCCGCTATAATGCAACAACTTGACTTGCAAAAAATCAAAGCATCAAAGAAAATCAAGGAAGAATATAAAATTCTTTCAATGGGTTATCCGTATATTTATATCAAAAAAGGTAATTAAAAAAATCTGTTTAAAATCATCATCATAAAATATTTTACTAATGAAAGGATGTTGATTTTAATGACAGAAACTACTACTTACATAAGAAAAGGAGACATTTTTTATGTTGAGTTAGGAAAAGAAAGGAACGGTTCGGTACAGAACGGAGGAGCAACTGGTGTCAGACCTTGTGTTGTTATGGCAAACAAAGTTGCATGCAATGTTAGTCCGGTTCTTTTGGTTGTTCCGATAACCTCCAGTTTTGGAAAACAGCATAAAAGTATGCCTACTCATCTTGAACTTGGAAACATTCTACCAAAAAAATCAGTAGCACTCTTTGAACAAGTCTTGACAGTCAATCGATACCAATTACGTGATAAGATTGCAAAATTGTCAGATGATTTGCTTGAAGAGGCAAACCAAAAAATTATGATTTCTTTTGGTCTGATTCCACAGTATGCATGAATCAAAAAAATAGAGCTCATTCGACTTTGAGCTCTATTTTTCTTTGTTGCGTGTAGCCACATCAAATTTTACAAAAGACAAATACATTATAAAGAAAGAAGGTCATATGCTACAACAAATGCCACACTTTTTCTAAACCACCACCCTTCAAATAATAAATATCTATATTAACTGCTTTGATGCAGGTTGTTTTCACAATACTAACTGTCTTATGTATGTGATTTATGAGATATTTATTATATTGTTGATGATGACTTAAAGTCCTTTATTTTCTTTCTTCCTTACGAAATTATTTCTGCAAGCATTGTTTCAAAGTTTTCAGATGTGTAATTGTTGAATAATTCATCAATATTCTTTGGTGAATAATATGAATCTTTATCAAAATAATCACATACAAAAGGTTTTAATTCATCAAGCCCTTTAAATAACTTGACACAGAAATCAAAGCCTCTTATTGATGCTAAATGCTTGTTAAATGCAGAAATACTGTTCTCCAACATTTCAAATGTATTCTCAGAAGAACTGTCAAAACACTTATCAATCATTGTATAGATTTCAGTCATATGTTCAGCATCTTCTGTGGAGATTATATTATCTGATACAGCTTTGTTAATTATATCACCTATATCGTCATTAAGGACGTCTTCCGAATCTGCTATAAGCGAAAATATTCTGTTAAATACCATATATTTAACATAACCAGCAAGGAGAACAATATCGTTAAACCAATTAACGCAACCATATGAAACACAACAAGGGAGCGGCATACATTCAGATGTGTAAATGAAGATTGATGTTGATTTCAATTCTTCACCAAAATTTTCTGACATATCAGTGTCTTCCCATACAGAAATGTCATTATATTTATTCATCATTCTCTCCTCCGATTGATTTATCAAATAGCCTGTCGGTATTGTTCTTTAAAACAGTTTCTTCATCCCAACCTAACATTTCACCCTTAACCATTTTTTGGGCGATAATATTGGCTTGTGCTTGTTCTTCAACAATACCGTTTTCATAATAAGTATCAATGGTTTCAAGGACAGAAAGTGCTTTCTCCGCGAGAGCATCTGAAACTTGATTAAGTGTTCCAGGTCGTCTATCGCATATAAGTGCCATTGATGTTTCAGCACAACGCAGTTCATTTAATTTAAGTTCTCCGCTTTGTATGAGAGAAATTAATTTTGCAACCATTTTTTCATCACTAACTTTATAACCATATGTGTTTGACTTTTTAAAACAGTTGCCCACAGCCCACAGAACACCTCGTGCAAACATATCACTATACTGATAGTCTAAGAATTCTTTATACACCGTTTCATACTCTATTCCAAGGGTGCTAAATGCGGTAAGAACATAACTCTTGAATTCAAAATATGGCAAAAAAGTATTGAGCTTATCAGCGGCTTTTTCATCTCCGATTTTACCAACAATCTGAATAGCAAAGTTAATTATTTTAGAATATTGTGTGTCCGTTATCTTTCCGCCATATAAACTTAGTTTAGTTTTTGCTGTATTTAAAACTCCATAAGCAATATTCAATAATGATGCCTGGTCTTTGTCTGACCAACTGGAACACATAAAATGTGCTATCGGCAAAAGATTATAAAGAACCTCAGTACAAGAGGGAGATGAAAGTGCTTTTAAAATTGCATCCGCAAATTCACTCTTATTTCCTGCACCTTTAATAGATTTTGTCCTAACTTTAAGTTCTTCCTCATATTTTTTCTTATGAGTTGAAAGTTTGCTATTCCGTTCTTTTGCCTTGTTTAAGTTATTACATGCTGTAATTAATGCAGATATTTCATTATTAACATTTAGGTCTTTTCCCACAGGTGCTGTTAATTTACCATCTTTACCTGTACCTTCTATTTCACCGAATATAATTTCAACATCCTCAGACTTTTCCAAAATGTTTAAACCATAGTAATCACTCGTAATAATTGCATTTATCGAGAGTATCTGGTCTTTTGAAATGGAACAAGTAAGGGTCACATAGCAATCTTTTTTGAGATTAAGATTGATGTTAATTTTACCAGATGCTATTTGCTTTTTATATGTTTTACCATTTTTATCTTTGGCGCCGCGATTATATGGTTCTTCTACATAAATAGGAACATATATTTCTCTTTGCCCCTCCAATACTATTCCAGTGATAGTATCATTTACTAATGGTAAATCAGCATTATCTTCTGCAATTTGCTCAAATGTTCCGTTTTTATAGCCGATATACAAACCATTTGGGAGAAGAGAGGTAGAAAGTATCATAGGTTCAAAAGTAGTTTTTGCTATCTTTTTCTCTTCTTGAACTGTTGTTTCAGCAGATGCTTTTTCTATTCCTAAATCAAGTTCTTCAACAAGTTCTTCTGCATTTTCTTCGTGATGAAGATAATAATTATATACAGCCGCTCCTTGCGCAACTGATAAGTCAGGATGCACCTCTGTTATTGGGTCTTGTCCAAAAAACTTTTGAAGCCTTTCTTCTATGAGGTAAAGTTTTGACATTCCACCATTTAGAACAACAGCATCAATACCATCAAAAGGAATATTTTCTTTATGAGCTTTTTTCTCTGCTTCACTCAATGCGTATAGTATTGGGTAAATAATGTTGTCGGTGTTGGTTATCTCGTCTAACCGTTTATAGTCTTCATACACAAGGTCATTAGCCATCAATTCTGAAAGGCAATCTTCAAACTCTCCACGGGTCAAAGAACATTCACTTGCGCTTCTTTCAAATCTGCCAACTCGAAGGTCTTCATTTCCCTCAAATTCTTCGTCTAAATCTATATCACCATCTTCATCTTTGTACGCTTGATTAATTTCTTTTTTTAATTCTTCTGCCAAAGTCATTGCTCTTCCAAGAAGAATAGGACTGTCTTTATCTGTGTCAGGACCGTACTGGTCAATAAGGAACTTAGCAATCGTTTTGTCAAAAACATCACCTGCAATAGCAGTATATTTGTTTATAGACAACTGCTTCATTTTTATCATTTTTGAATTTTCAACTCTTTCAACTTGATGGACTGTCACATCAAGAGTTCCGCCACCTATATCAAAAATTAATATATTTTTAGGAACATCAAAGTCAATACCAATATCGGTTTTTTTCTCATTTAAACTATTAATCAAATGATACATAACAGCATCAGGTTCTGACAAAAGCAATCTTCCGTTATATGAACCATCTGCATTTTTTACATTAATTCCTGCTAATTCCGCAGCTTTCAGTGTTGCCATACGCTGAATAGGGCTAAAACTTGCTGGAATTGTGATAACAACATCTACATCATCATCTATACTTCTCTTTTTTCTTTTCAGAGCTTCCATCATATGTTTTAATATACGAGAGGAAACCTCTTCTGGTGTTTTATCTGGTATTCCTTCATCCCATTCGGGGTAATCTATTGCGGGATTACCCATTTGAGTTTTTATTGATTTAGCCACAGTATCGGGTCTTGTTGAAAATTGTTCTTTGGCATAATCACCTACTATTATATTATAATTACCATCTACATCTTTTTTATATTGAACACACGAAGGTAAGGTTTCTTCTTCGTGTTCATTATTTGAACTTGTTGAACGTGCTTTTCTTTTTAATTTTACTGCTGTTGCATTAAGGTCGCCTGTATCATCAACACGGCAAGTAGATAATGCTGAATTGGTTGTTCCAAGATCGATGCCAACATACCATTTACTCATTTTTATTCCTCCTCACACTCTACAACTCTTGGGTTTGAAATAATTATATCTTTTGATTTTATTTCCCAGCCAGATGAAATAACCTCAACCTTTTTTGTTTCAGTGTCGTCTTTGAAACTGCTTCCCTCATAAGCATATTTTTCTGTATCAAAACAGTTTATTTCAATAATATCACCGATTTCCATAATTGGAGTTATCTCACAGTCTGCTATGAATTTCATCATGTTTTTAGTAATGTTTTGAACCTGCTTAAATTCACTCGGTATTTCAACTTTATTTTTCCTCATTTCTCTAAACATTTTTTGAGACTGAGATAAAGCATCAATTAAGTAGCCATACTTTTGTGAATTAAGCATAGACATAAGCATTTTTCTTTCTTCTGCAACGCTCTGTTCTAAGTCTTGCTCAAAATCTTCTTCCAACAGTTCAATGGTTCTATTTGCATTTTTTAACTTACGTTCATATGTTAAAATTTGTTGCTTATACTCATCTATATCATCCTGGTCATCTGAACAAAAATCAACTATAATTTCAACCATTGCATCAAAACACTCTGCCGCAAAATCTTTATTCAATTTAAGCAATGGCTTATAAACATCACTGTTTTTAATTACCGGACTGATATTTGCAACATATAACAAGGTCAATCTTTTAAATTTCTTTAACTCTCTATCATCGACCTCTGTTTCCATATCGGCTAAACGGTTAATCTCTCCGCCATTTCCATTTAAAACATCAACAATAATTTGAGCATAAAATAAAGCACGGGTATATAAATGTTTTCTCTCATTTATGTGTGCCAATATGCAAGCACGCAATACTCCTATAACATAGTTGCCGGTCATTATTTCACCCTTTATTGTTTCACCATATCTTTCATCATACGTCTTAGCATATTGTCTTGGTTCAGCATCCAAGTCTTCTCCGACAATAGTTAATATTCTGTTTTCTTCATAAAAGCAACGTCTTTGCTTATTAGAAATAGGTATTAAAGTTCTTTCTATTTCTTTGATTAAATCATCTAATCGCTTTGTTTTCATAAATAAATCCTTCTTTCGTTAAATCAAATATTTCATCGTCCTCTGCATATATAATGTTTATGTCCGGAAAATCATTTGAAAGTTTGGTTTCATACTTGTTTTCTCTATCATCTGCGGAATGTACTACAAATACAGTTCTGGGAGAATACATAGAAATCAAATCAGTAATATTCTCATATGTTGCATGCAATGTGAAATCAACATTTTCAACATAGTCAAAGCCTCTGCTGTAATAATCATTACCAATGTAAATTCCATCGGGCATATTCCAAAAACCCTTGAATTTTTTAAAGCAACTGCAATTACCATCAAAAATTCTAATGCCGCTTTCTTCAAGTTTATCAGCCAATTCCCATATATTAGGGTCAACATAAATCTTTCTCTTAGGAAGAAATTTCTTGTCCATAGCACTTCGTAAAACTTGTACAAGCTCTATACCTTTGGTTAATTGTTTTACCTTGCAATAAAGGTTTTTAGAGGTATATTTTCTGCACAAAGATATGATATTTTTTTCCATATCGACAGATGGGTTGTAATTTGGATGTTTTGCATGAGTACCGCAAACAATGATAACATCTGGTGATATGTTTTTAGGCAATTCACAAGAGTAAGCCAAAGGGGTGCTTACCATTGAAAAATCACCCGTATATAATACTTTTGTACCATATATTTCTAAATATATCATAGCGGCACCAGGAATGTGTCCAGCGGGGTAAAATGTAAAATATATATCATCCTCAACCTTATATCTATGGTTGTAATTTACAGCCTCGGTATGCTCTAAAACCTTTTGAATATCTCTGTCATACTCTAATTTCTTATCAAGAGACAATTTAGAGATTTCCCAGTGATTTTCTTCACTAATCAGATGCGAACAAATCTTTTTGGTTAGATTTGTTGAATACACATGCGGGTTTCTGCTTTTTTTAATTAAATTGACCAGGTATCCGATATGGTCAAAATGTGCATGAGAAATAAACACACTATCAATTTGAGATAAGTTATCTACACCAAACTGACCATCACATAAAATTGTATCAAAATTAGGGTTATAGAAACCATATTCATCATTGCCCTTGCCACAATCAAAAAGAATATTTTTACCATTGACTTGAAGAAAATAGCAACTTGCTCCAATATGCTGTCCGCCACCTAATGCAACAAATTTTATACCTGGCATTAATTTCACCACACTTTCCGTTTTATTATACCATATACTGCTAAAACATTCAATGAAATAACAAAAAATAACGAAAAATACTGAATTTTCTACGTTATATACAAAAAACATCAAAATACTTTTATAAAACAATAGACACAAAAGTAAAAAGCTCCCACCGATTACAAAATTCATTATAATCGGTGGGGAAGATTGAATTAATCAATCAACAAGATACCTTTGTGCCTATTTTTGTAATTGCCCAAGTGATAACCTCCTCCGGTGTAGGAACACCAGATTTACTTGGCATATTTTCCCATTGTTTTTGAACATTGGGGTCGTTGCTTGACATACCAATTGCAATTGCATCCGAAATTTCTTTCTTTACCTCTGCAACACTGACACCATGCTCCTGTGCAACCATTCCCAAAACTTTTTCAATTTTTTTTGCGACTGCCTTTTCTTGATTTTTTTTAAACATAATCATCGCTCCCTTCTGTATTTGACATTATAGCAGATTGAACTTACGAAATTTGTCAAAATATGGGAGAAAAGTAAAAGTTTGTAAATATTGTACAGAACTTTGTTATTTTTCCTCGAATTTTGTATGCCGTTTTAGTTAAATTAAACAAATATTTTATTAATAAAAGTCATTTTTGAATTTTGAATTATGTTCATTATAGCACTTTTTTTCTCAAAAGTCAATGTTCTACACAGACAAATCTGTATCATAACTTGTTTTAATTCTCTGCGATAGGGATTAAACTATAAGTGTCATATAGAATTTAAGGATGTGGTAAAAATGACGAAGAATTTGCCATTAGATTATAAATTAATGGGAGAAAGAATAAAACAAGCAAGAAAAATTAAAAGATATACACAAGCCCAAATATCTGAAATAATTGATATGAGTTCCAAAAATTTCAGTCAACTCGAAAGAGGTGAAACAGGTATTTCTGTACCGACTTTAATTTCACTATGTAGAGCATTAGAGGTTTCTACGGATTATATCTTGTTTGGGGTTGAAAAGAACACTCAGCACAGTTCCATAAGCAGAATGCTTTCAGAACTTAATGAAGAACAACAATTATATGCTGAAAAAATATTAGACATATTTGTACAGTCGTGTAAAAATGGAATGTAGAACTATATGATAATACCACTTTAACGAGGCAACTCTATATGATGCATAGGGTTGTCTTTTTTATGGTAAATGCAAACAAATTGATGGCGTTGGTGGTGAAAATATTAACATCTGGAATCTAAACCAGTTTTTGCGGCAGGCTTATGAAATAAAAAATAGCACCTTCAAATTAAGGTGCTAAATTTATTTATTATTTTTATCTTTGATAACCCTACAACCGTTATAGCATTTCCAACCTTCTTCCTTGGGTCTTCGACACTCTTTTAGATATTTGCAGTTCCAACAACCACGAGGAAGACCATCAAATTTCCTTTCATTTTCCCAATTCAAAATCATGCATCCACGATAGCATTTCCAACCTTCTTCTTTGGGTCTCCGACAAATACCAAGAATCTCACAATGCCAACAACCACGAGGGAGACCCCAATAACGAATAATATCTGGCAATTCAAACAACCAATTATATCGCATTAGTATTATCACCTCAAAATAAGCATTATTTATTATGTTTCAAAACAAACAATTTAACTGTAAATACCATTTATATGCTTGTATTATACCACTTTTTTGTATTTTAGTCAATCAATTCTGTTGTTTTATAAACAAGTTTGTTGGTCGATAAAAATATTAATAAAGAATATAATATATGTATTAGAGGTGAGCGTATGAAAAACAAGAATTATGATGTTTGGTTGGGCATCGGTCTCAATATTCTTCATTACAGAAAAGAACAAGGAATGACCCAGATGCAACTGGCGGAGAAATCTAATATCAGTAAAAACCACATGCAACGTATAGAAACCGCTGCTTGTTCTTGCACGTTAGATACGCTGATTGACATTGCTGATGCACTTAATATTCCATTGAAAAAATTATTTGAATTTAGAGATTAAAAAACGAGAGACCTTATCGCACTTGATAAGGTCTCTTATATTTTTATGTACTCGGAGAGCTTTCACTCTCCGATATGCTTATAAGCCAGGTATTCTTGTCAAAGAAACACCTCTTATAAGTCTTCATCTATTATACTTACGAAAGAAAGGAGTGTCTACTAATGACACCAAACACAAAAGAAAGAAAGGTTGTCAGTACCAACTGACAAATTTATTATACCGCGTATTTTCGGGTTTGTCAGCCCCTTTTTTGAAAAAATTTTTAATTATTTTTCTTCCCTCAAACTTTTGTAGATTTCACTTGTAAATATACCCAGAACTTGATGCTTGATTTCATCATTTTTAAGGAGCAAATCAAAGAAATCTTTATTCTGGTCTCTACCTTCCATTAAAGCATCATCTATGTCGTCAAAGTATGAGAAGGAGAAATCTTGTTCTGTATTGTTTTTAGCACTAATTTTTAATTTTTCAGATTTCATAAGTATATCTTTAATCTGGAGCATTGCTTTAACCGCTACATCATTATCATAAGATTTACCCGTTCTGGAATTGATTTCAGCAATAATCTGAGACAACAGTTCTTCCTTTTCCTTGGTTAAACCAAAGGCGTCTGCTGTTGGGAGTTTCACAATCGGGTCAGATACCAGATTTGACTGCTTGTGTTCTTCACCTTTCTTCTGAACAAAGTTTGTTGCCTTAATCTTTCCGTCAAGATTATAACCACCGCCTGGATGGTTTATGTTGATGTAAGAGAGCAAACAGTTTATGAAATTATACTTTTTGTGTAATTCCACATCTTCAAAACAAGAAACTTGCAATAAGAACTCATAAAATCTTACAAAACTGCGCATATTTCCCACCAGTTCATTTTGCTGTTCCGGAGTGTAATGCTCAATAAGTGATTTTGCTTTCTTAAAATAGAAAGTCATTTTCTGTTTGTCCTTGCCATCTACCTTTTCCTTGTAAAGCAGCGTATTACAATTATCAATGTCCATAGGGTCAATTACTGCATAAGCATCAATTTTTGCCTCCAAATCATAAATAGCGGTTGGAGTAATGGTATTTGCAAGAAGAGTAGTAGTGTAGTACGGAGCAAATGCTGACTTAATATCTTCATAGTCATTTACAAAGTCCAAAATAAAGGTCTTCTTGTCATATGGTGGGCATATACGGTTAAGTCTTGATAATGTCTGAACTGCTGATACACCACTTAATTTTTTCATAATATACATAGCACAGAGTTTAGGTTGGTCAAACCCAGTCTGATACTTATTAGCAACCAGCAAAACTTGATAATCATGCTTATTTGAGATTTCAATGCCGTGTTTCAATGCATCTAAAAGACTGCCTCTTGCCTTGGTGATATGAGTGTTAATGAAATTTATGACAGTTTCTTCAAGATCGTTTTTATATATACCACGCAAATATTCCATTGTTTTTGGTTGAGTATCATCTAGGAACTTGAACAGCATTTCTCTGTCCATTGCAAATAAACGGTCATATGACAAGGCATTTCTTACTATGTATCCGTTCTCTTGCAATCTGTCCATAATAAAATGCTGATACTCTTTTTCAGACAAAATATTATTCAATTACACGACCTCCTTTTTACCGGTTGTATATTCATAGATTACAGATTTCTTATATTGTTCCAGTGTAGAAATCTGCTCCTGTTTTTCACAAATAACAGCGTTGATTTCAGTACATTTTTCATCAAGAAAATCTGCTATCTTCTTTTGTGCTGCTAAGTCGGGTAAGGCAATCACAATATTACCAATATCATATGATGAAATATGCACAACTTTAAGTTTTGCTCTTCCACGACTCTTTTGATACTGAGCATATTTACTATTAAGAGCATAATTAAGAAACGATGGATTTTGGTTATGTTTAGCAATAATAATATCTCCACCCGCCAAACATTCATCATCACCCAAATAAACAATGTTTTTACCAATTTCTTCTACCAGTTCTCCCGTTCCAGCAAAGAGTAAATCACCATATGAAAAGAATTTTTTTGTAGGTACTTTATTTGCGTTAGTTGATGAAACACAAGAAGAAAAATTATTATCATATTTTGAATAGATTTCTCCGTATCTTACACACTGGGTATCTCCATTTTCTATAACATCATCTTTGGTTATGCCATTTCCTTTTGCCAAAGAAGAAACGACATACTTAAACCTTGATACATTCCAATTACTTGGAATTTCACCTATGCATTCGACACCACTATCTTTCATTTCAGCATCTGGGTCAAGACCTCTGCATACAACCTCGGTAATAGTAGAACTTTTATATTCTTCCAATGTTGAAATTTCTTCATTGAGGTCTGCAATCAGTCCATCAATTTCTGCACATTTTTCATCAAGAAAATCTGCTATCTTTTTTTGTTCAGTAGAGTTAGTGATAGGAATATATAGATTTCCGAACTTTTCCATCGGAATTCTCATTCGTATAGTATTGAGAGTACCATTGTCAGATTCTTTCATCAAAATACCATTACCTAACCCCAATAAACTGCGCTGAAATACAGTAGATTGAAAAATATAATTAAAAAATCTTACATCATCTTCTGCTTTAAAAGGACGTAGCATATAATATACGGGACTAACACAACCAAAATACTTTGACAAACCAACAGAACCGGAAAGTATATTCATACTGTTCATAACAATATCACCTGGGTATGCAAGTCGATATGCTGATAAATCTTCTTTTGGTTTGTTGCCGCCACCCTCTTTTTCACTGTATGGAATAACCCCTTGTTTTGCTGTTAAAGAAAGTATTTCTCGTGATTTTATGGGGTTATTCTTTTCTATTCTGTCTTGAAGAACATACTTAATTTTTTTAATTTCCCAGTTGTTGGGAATTTTTCCAAGCCATTTAATTCCAGTATCTTTCATAATCTGTACCCCCCTTATTTAAAGAGCTTAGCAATTCTCTCATTAATAGATTTATCTAATGAGATAAATTTCTCTTCAAGTTCATCACTTGGAGTAGGGGTTGCATACTTATAGAAACATCTTGTAAATGGAATTTCTGCTCCGGTTCTTACTACTGGGTTCTTTGCACCTAAGTTTTCTTCCCAGAATGCTTTTGCATCGGGAACATATGGAAGAACCTCTCTTTCCATATAATCTTCAATGGTCTCTTCATACTTTACAAGTTCGACATCTTTGGTGTCTTTATCATAGATAATTTCACCCTTCTTATCACGCTGAATTTCTGCTTTTTTGTCCATTTTAGAAAGTCCAACTGCAATTTTCTCAATCAATTTTTTATCAGTAGTAGAACTTGCAAGAACTTTTGTCAGTATGGGCATAAATTCAGTTGGAGACATATAAAGTTCATCTGAGATTGCATTGGTAAGGTCTTCTAATATAGCATCATATACTGGTTTTCCTATAAGGAACTTATCATATTTTGCTTGGTCTTTGCCGGTTCTTTCTTCCATAAGTTCCAAATCATCAAAAGCAACCTCATTATATAGAGAATCTAATGCACCGCTTGAAAGCATTTTATCAATTCGTTCCTTTGAAATCTGATAACTGCGCTGTAATGGTTGCATAACGGAGTATTCTCTGTAAATAAATTCTTCATTGTTGTAAATCTTACAATACTCATTTTCTTCAAAGTCTGCATATAATTTTGTAATTATGCTGCGGTCTTTTGGTGAAATTTCATTCTTCTTATTACCCAATGCTTTTATTTTATGGCAAAAAGATGATGCATCAATAAGTTGAATTTTTCCTTTTCTCTCCGGTCTCTTATTTTTTGAAAGAACCCAGATATAAGTAGCGATAGGAGTGTTATAGAAAAGGTCAGTTGGCAAGGCAATAATCGCCTCTATAAGGTCATTATCAAGCATATAGCGTCTAATCTGACTTTCACCGGAAGATGTTCCACCCGTAAATAAAGGGCTACCATTTTCAATAATTGCCGCTCTGCCAAGTTCATCATCCATTTTGTCTATTGCTGACTGCATAAACAACAACTGCATATCACCAGAACCAGGAGTTCCAGCACCAAATCTTCCATCAAACCCTTTCTTTGCCTCTTCAAGAACTGCAAGTTCAACACCCTCACCGGCGTCTTTACCACCCCAAGGAGTTCCAAAAGGAGGGTTCTCAATTACAAATCTCATTTTGGTCTTCATTCGTCATATTATTCTCACTCTGTTGCGAGTGTTGAGCAAGAACCTATAACAATTTGAATATATTTTAAATCAGAGCAATCTATTTGTCAAAAAATATACCGCTTAGCAAGGGCGGTATATAAAAAATTGCATATGAACAATTTTTTTGAAAAACTTTTGGAAGGTGATGATACAAACGACATCATTTTATGATTTATACATACAGCTCTGTTTCCCTTTTTTCTTTTGAGTAAAAATTTGCCCTTTAAATTGCTTTTTCATTTTAAGACACATAATTACTCTAATTCACCCCAAAACTGTCTTAAAACTCGTTTGTGACCCTAATACGGGCGTTGTAAAAAGAGTCGGAAACCCCAGTAATAATGCGGGTTTGAGGGTATGTAGCAACAAGGTACAAAGCGGGTCTCCCTCACGTATGCGGAGAACTCTGCGGATTTCTTTGGGTATAACAACACGACCGAGGTCGTCTATTCTTCTTACAATTCCTGTTGCTTTCATATAAAAAATGCTCCTTTTGGTTTGATTTACAA
>SVKJ01000022.1 GCA_015068525.1 Oscillospiraceae bacterium
TCGTCGCGAGCCATTTCGTGAACGGTATCGTGAATTGCGTCAAGTCCGTTTTTCTTAGCACAAGATGCTAAGTCAAACTTACCTTGAGTTGCACCGTATTCACAGTCAACTCTCCATTTTAAGTTGTCCTTTGTTGTTGCTTTCATATTAGGCTCTAAATCTTCCCCTAAAAGTTCTGCAAATTTCGCAGCATGTTCTGCTTCTTCAAACGCTGCCTTTTCCCAGTATAAACCAACTTCAGGATAACCTTCTCTGTGTGCAATTCTTGCCATGCATAGATACATTCCAACTTCTGCACATTCTCCGTTAAAGTTTGCCATAAGTTGTTCGAATATATATTTTTTATCTTCTTCTGAAATATCAGGATTATTTTTTACGGTTTTAGCATATACACCATATTCATGTTCTGCAGCAAGTGCTGCACCTTCAACCATTTCATTAAATTTACTTGCAGGCACTTTACATACCGGACATTTTTCCGGTGGCTCATTACCTTCGTGAACATAACCGCATACTGAACATACAAATTTTTTCATATCTTTTACCATCCTTTATTATATACATTTTCTTAACGATAATGATTATCGTTATTATCATTATAACATACTCTCGCAAAATGTCAATACTAAATTTAAAAAACTATGAAAAAAATTTCATAGTTTTCTATCAGTATATTTCTTTTTCAATTGAGGTAACATAAGCAACCGAATCGGATACTTTAAATGAAATAACATAATCAGCGTAACTGAATTTATATATTCTCTTGGAATCGTTATGATATGCTGGTCTTGGGTCGTGAGCAAGTATTTTAATAAGTGCTTCTTTTTTCTTTCTTGAAATATTACCTGCAACATCATCAGGAATAACAACCTTAAGCCTCTTTTTGTCATCCGGATCCCAGAAACCGCCGACTGCGTCGTCAATTTTATCGGCATAAGGAATATACGGTTTTATATCATATATAGGCGTTCCATCCATCAAATCGGGACCTTGAACGTATATAACCGGACCTTCAGAACTGTACTGAGAAATTTTTACAATTTTAACAGCAGAGATTCCAATAGGATTAGGTCTGAAAGGAGATCTCGTTGCAAATACTCCGACTCTTTTATTTCCTCCCAATGCAGGTGGTCTGACTGTAGGTTGCCATTCATAATCTTCATTTTCTGAAAACTGCCAGATTATCCACATATGAGAAAAAAGTTCTAATCCCTTTATTGCTTTTACATTCCGAAATTCAGGTTCAAAAATTATTTTACCAACAACTTCTCTTACAAGTCCGCTTTGTCGAGGTATGCCAAATTTAGATCTGAAGTCTGTTTTAATATGACCTATTATTCTCATAAATCCATTACCTTTCAGCGAATATTTTTTCCATTTTCTTTCATTCTATCACTTATATATTTATTTGTCAATACAGGTTTTAGGAATATAAAACATTTATTTTTTGGCTTTAGAACAGGTGTTTCAAAGCGTTTAGGTTTTTAAAAAGTATGTTCTAAAATAACTCCACAGACTAATTATTGATACTGATATAATTTCCCCAGAAATAAATTTGCTTCATATTGATTGATTTTTGTTTTATTATCACAGTTTCCAAAATATTCTGACGATAATCCACCTTTTACCTTAAGTCGATTTGTTTTCTTATCATACTCAGCAAAAAATTTATAGTCATACGCGATTTTATTACTTTTATAAACATCTACTACATAGGTATATGCTTCTTTATTTTTTGAGTGTTTCCCATTATTTAGGCTGTCAAAATCGTTCCATCCTGTTTCATAACGAACTATCACTTTATCTATTTTATTATAATCATCAAAGTAATACATCCCTTCTACTCCAACTTGCAAATATTCTAAAAAACTTTCGCTTTCGTATTTTTCCCAAACTGCATTTTCAATGTTGTTTTCCTCACATCCGATAAATAAAACTGATAAAATCAGTATTATTAAACCAACAACTGTTTTCTTCATATAAAATCCCCCTCTAATTTCTATGCAACAAAAGTTTACAGTAGTATTTTATACTACTTTATACTATTAGTCAATAGTTTGTAGTGTTAAATAGTATAATAGTTTTAGAGGTGATTAATTTGAAACCATTGAAAGAAAAAGTCAGTATAACAATTGACAGCGATCTATTAGAACAGTTACGAATTTTGGCTGAAAATGATGAGCGTTCATTATCCCAGTATATCAATCTTATTCTTAAGGCACATATAACTAACAATACGAAAAAATAAACATATATAATTTTTAAAAACACGTTCTAAATCACCATAAAAGGGACAGCCACTTTTATGGTAATTTGCGTGTTGCGTACTAACACAACAAAGTTCTTATGAAAAAAACCGCAAATATTTTATCATTTGCGGTTTTTGATTATAATTATTAAAGTCCTGTCGTTGCAAGTTTTTTATATTCTGCACATCCGAACATTATTTCTTTGTTATTATCATCTAAAAATTCAAACTCAAGTTCAGGAATGCTTAAAATCTTTTTTGACAGGTATTTTTCAATAGTTTTCTTTGCATATTTAAGCCTTGAAATAACTCCTGCGTATCTTATTTCAAGTTCTTCCCATCCAAACGGTTTATATGTATTCATCCATTGTTCTTCATGGATTTCCATAAGTTCTTCGTATTTTTTAATAAGATAAGGTATTGAATTTTCCGAAGTTTCTTCCAAATACTTATAATCCTTATTTTCATACGCTTTTCTAATACATTGTAATATTTCCATTTTGCAGATTGTAATTTCAAATATATTTTTTGCGTATTTGAAATATTTTCCCCATATAGCGTCATTTTCCATATCCTTTATATTTTGAAGTGCATTTTTATGTGCCACAAGAACATCCGAAAAATCGGATTTTCCGCTGGTATTATAAAGAATATCTGCATAAAAAATCTTTTTACCCATATAGTTAGGCCAGATATACTCTTCTTTTGTAAGTGAATTGACCCATGGATAATGATAGGAAGAAAGTGATAAGAACTTATCTATATCAAGCAAAAGAAGTTTTTTAGAAAGTTCTTTTATATCGCATAAATTACATTCATTCCCTTTAAAGCAATACTGAGAGAACATAATAAGTGAGGGAAGTGAAAATGCAATGTCTGTTTCATTTCCGTCATCTCCGAATGTTGCCGCCCATACATCAGAAACATTGTTATCAAGGCAACACCTGAGCGCAGGCTCCATAGTATCAAAGGTAAATTCGGCGTTTGGAAGCTGACCTGACCATATCCATACACCACCCATAAATATAACCTTTTTATTAAGTGCCCTGTGACCGTCAAGAAGAGTTTTGTAATCATCATAACCTGTATGATAATAATCCCAGTATATTACATCAATATCAGGAATTTTTTCAATATCCTCTTTTTTCGGACTGAATTTGAAGTCGTAATAACCTTCCCCTAAATGTCCATAGAATAAATCGCCATGCACACATGGATGAAAATCATATTTTTTTAAAATTTCCCCGATTTTTTCAAGATGCTTAGTAACAATTTCATAGGGAGAAGTGTACTTCTTCTCTTTTAAAATTTTTGAAACACCAACTCCCGAAGCCTCATCGCAATTTATAATAAGTTGCTTTGTCCGAAAACACTTTCTCATAACTTTGACCGCCGCTTCTATAAATTCATATGTAGCCTCTGCCCCACAAAGAAGGACTCCTTGATTTTCTCTGAATTCACGGGTTTCTCTGTATCTTAAATACTGTTCAAGATGCCCCAGAGTCTGAATCGATGGTATAACCTCAACTCCCATACTGTAAGCATAATCATCAATTTCCTTAAGTTCCTTATGAGAATATTTGCCCCTTCTGTAGCCAAAATGCGGATACTCCGGAATATCAAAAACATCTTCCATATACAGTTTTAAAACGTTAAAACCAAGCAGTGCAATATAATCGATAATTTTCTTTATATTCTCAACTTTTATAACGCCGTTTCTTGATAAATCGAGTGAAAAACCGAGAGTTTGAAAATGTCTTTTTTCTCTTATTTCAAATTCTTCTTTCCCCTCTTTTACATTAAGAGCAAACTGCATAAGGGCATAGTAAAAATCAGTTTTTTCGCATCCCCTGATAACTGCCTTTTTGTTTTTTAATAAAATATAAATTTCATCACTTTGAGAAATTTCAAAGTCAAAGGGCAATGAAACCGAGAGAATGTCGGACACTTTGTTTTTTATAGTTTCAAATTCTTTTGAATTCATAGTTACATTGACTCCAGATAGTATGTTGTTATGCCTGCGTCTGTTTCAAGATTTTTCTTTTCAAGCCAGTCGTTAAGACCTGAACTTATATGTTCACAAACGGTAAAGGAACTTACTTTAACTAAAGGTTTAATATATTCTTTTTTCATTACTGAATTTCCTCCCCGTAATTATCGAAATTAACTTCTACAGCGTCGCCGTAAAATGTTATATCTTCTTTTCCGTCATTATAAATAGCATACGGAATAACAAAATAATTTTTTCCTAAAAATTCATTAGATAAATTATCAACTATTCGTATCCCATACTGACCTTCTTTGTTGGCAGGTACCTTCTTTTCAAGGTTAAAACTTCCGTTGTCGCCAAGTTTTACTGACTCTTGTTTTCCTGCTACAACTCCATAAGTTTTAAGAGTATATTTTAAATTGGTATTTGTAAGAGTTGCAAACACAATGCTTGTATACTCATTTTCATAGTACGCTTCATTATATCCAATCAAATCCGGTTCTGATGTATCCTCGGTAAATTCTATAACAACATCAGTATCTTCTCCTATGACAGAAGTCGAATATACTCCGTCTGAATACTCAATCATTCCTGCACCTTTGCATGTTGCACTTTTAATAACATAGCCTGCGTCAGGAATAATAGAAATATCAAGAATGTTTCCCGATGAAACAGTTTTTTTCATTTTATCTGTAATAGTTTCTTCGCCAATTTTAACAGTTCCGTGTTCCCCTATAGAAAATGTAACATCATAATTAAACTTTGCAATCTGCGATACTGTATATGCATCAAAGTTTCCTGAAAATACATAAATATAGTCTTCTATATCCGTCATAGTTTCAGGAATAGCCATTGTAAAGTTAAAAGTATATTGTAAAGATGAACCGTTATTTGCCTGCAACATATAATAAATATATCCTGTTTTACCATCAACAGTTACCATCTGCCCCAATTTGTTATCGTCATTTCCTAAAATGAGAAGTGTAAGTTCCTGATTTGTACTGCCCGCATTAACAACGACTGTTACATCGTTAAGTCCGTCTTCTCTTGCAGTACAGGTTACCGACTCTATGGAGGGGCCGGCAGAAAATACCGTACAGCTTAAGCTTAAGACTAATATCAGTAATATACAAATTGATTTTTTCATAGTTAAATCACCATATTTTATAAATAGTGAGATACCGGCAAAACACTCTATAAAATGTTTTGCCGTTTATTCTCTCTTCAGGGTAAACTGCTGAAAGCAATTTACATTTTGTCATATCTTGCCTGAGCAGCATTGTAGATTTCAATTATTTTATCTGCTCCAAGGCTCTTTGCTTTTTTAACCCATTCGTCCCATGAAGCATTGCCTAAAACATATTTAGTTGCAAATTCTTTACCTGCTTTTTCTAAATTAAGCTGGTATTCATTTATAACTTCTTTTTCTTCTTCTGTAAATTGTAAGATAGGATCAATAGGTGTAAGGTTTTTCGGATCTTTTGCAAAGTCCTGTGCTTCCTGTTCTCTTTGGGTAAAATTAAAGTATGCGCTTCGTCTGTCAAAACTTAAGTAAAGGCCTTCAAGAAACATTCCGTATTTACTTGCTAACTCAGTTGAAGACGGCATTTCATCAAATTCAAGATATTTTGCCATACCTTTTTCGTCTATTTCATAAGTTTCGCCTTCAATACCCATTGTTACAAGTTCTTTACCTGTCGGAGACGCAACAAAGTCAAGAAGTTTAAAAGCAGTTTCCGCTTTTTTGTTGTTTGATACATATCTTGCCCAGCAAAGCTGATTTGGAGTTCTCATAACCTGGTCAGGACCGATAGGATTTGCAAATCTTAAATCATAAGAAGGAACAGTATCTTTAGTCTGTTCTTTAAACATTTCCATTCTGCCTATCCAGTCAGTTGTAACAAATGCTTTATCAGCCTGAGTCATTTTAGCTGTCCACGATGATTGAGTATTTGTTAAAAATTCAGGATCTATAAGTCCTTCATTATAACATTTTTTGATAAAGTCAAGCATTTCTTTGTATTTTGGAGTAATATCGGTATAATACCATTTTCCATCTTTTTCATTATAGAATGGCATATATGCTTCCATATCCCAGCTTACAGATAATGCTTTGAATATTCCATCTCCTGATTTTGTTGTATATGGGGTAGAATTTGGGTATAACTCTTTTAATTTTTTCATGGTCTGATAAAATTCTTCAGGGTTATTCCACATTTTAAGTCCGTGTTTATCAAATATATCTTTACGATACATAGTGGCATTTGTGTTTATATCTCTCGAATAGTCCCATCCGTAGTAACCATAAAGTTTACCATCAGGAGCAGAATAGGATTTAAAAATCCAGTCCTGAGAACCTTCACCAACAAAGTTCTTTTTAAAGTTTGGAAGAACGTCTATATAATCTTCTACTGCTGCAAATGCGCCCTGCATTGAAAGGTCATCTGCTATAGACTGTTTAAATCCCTGACCAACGATATCGGGTAACTGCTGGGAAGCAGCAAGAACATTAAGTTTTTCCAAAGCAGTAGCAGATGGATATGCGTCAAATTTTATATTAGCACCTGTCATGCCTCTTAATTTTTTTGCAAACCAACTATCGTTAGGGTTTTCAGTATCAGCTGTAACGGTAACAGACCATACAATTTCTTCACTGCCGTCAGATAAAGGAAGTTTAAGGCCTCCTGCATCTTTTACCGGAATTGAGGGATCATATAAGTCAGATGATATTTTTTCTCCCTGACACCCTGAAAAAACAGTTAATATCATTAAAACGCTTAAAGTTAAAGCTAATAATTTTTTCATAAAATTCTCCTCCTATATATTCGTAGGAATTTCTTTACTTAAATTATATCTGTCCGTATAAATCGAAACGTGCTTCATTAAGATATATATTTTTAGATTCGGTAAATGTGGGATAAGATAAGTAAAACATATGCTCAGGTTTAGTTATATCCACTTCTGCAATGGCATAACCATAATTAGTTGCCGCGTTTGCAATCATTTCGCCAAGCGGATTAAAAATTCCTGATTTTTCAAATTCTGCAGCAACTGAGGTAACAATATATGCTCCACTTTCCTGACATCTTTGGTTAATTCTTTCATACTTATATCCCGCAGTAGGGTTGATTATAATATCAACTCCCTGTTTCTGCATTTCTCTTATACATTCAGGATAAAATATATCCCAGCATATTGCAATTCCTATTTTGCCTATTTCAGTATCAAAAACTTTTATCTCTTTCCCAGGTGTAAGACCACTCTCATACTCACTCATTGTAAGATGGCATTTATGGCATTTACCCACTATTTCACCATTACGGTTGATAAGTATGCCCGAATTGTAATAATGCCCGTCTTCTTCTTCATGGAATGAAAATGCAAAATATGTATTATACTGTTTTGCATTTTTCTTTATAGCATCGATTGCCTCGCAGTCTAACGGATTGCACATTTCGGGAAGAGGAACCAATGTTTTTCTGGTATAAAAAGTTTCGGTAAGTGCTATAATATCAGGCTTTTCACGTGAGCACAGTCTGTCAATAACCTTTATCGTTTCTCTTAAGTTATATTCGGGAGGCTGCGACTCTGGGAAAAATATATTAGGAATTGCAACTGTTGCCAGTTTAACATTTTTAGGTTTATATTCCCCTAAACATTCAACACAGACATCAGAAACTTCCGCCTCTTTTTTTGAAAATGCACCGAATCTTAAAGTAATTTTTAATTCAGAGGCATTTTTGGGAGCAGTTATACTGTCCCCGCTTTTTCCGATATAGCCTTTTTCTAAAATTCCGCCGTCTTTATCATACCAGCCGAAAATGAGTTTTGTAAATTCGCTGTCTGTTTTAAGATTATAGGAAATTCTATATACCTTGCCAGGCTCAACATCTGTAGTTTTTTTATCAAACTGAGCACAAATCCAGCCATCTTTATCGTATTTTATTTTTAATGTTTCGCCGTCAGTTTCATACTCCGGCAATTCATAATCATAATTATTATATTTTTTAAAATATTTCCATTCACTAAATTTTATTGTTTCCATATTTTTGTTCCTTTTATGAGTGTTTGGCTTACTTAATGAATAATGAATGATTAATAATGAATAATTAAGGTATAAATCGCAGGGCGATTTATGGATTTTATGAGATTTACCATTAATTCCAAAAATTCTGCAAGGAATTTTTACCTCAATTATTCATTTTTCATTATTCATCATTCATTGTGGAACGCACATTTGCGTTCCACATTTTTATGATTGCATTTCGTACGCTGTAATATTACAGTTTAAATGGTCGTAATTCTGACCTTCAAGCCAGTTTGCAAGATTTGATAATGATTCTTTTGCAAGTAAAGATTTTACATTTATTTCAGGTTTTAAATAATTTTTCATTATATTCTCCTCCTTTACTGCACTGTGTTATCGGTAATTGTTACAGTTGTAGTTTCATTATAATAGTAATATGTGTCGTTATATAACGCATAAGGTTTTACAAAGTAATTTGTTCCAAGTACGTTAGTGTCGCCTGCTTTGTCAATAATTTTTATTCCATACTCACCATAAGCGTTTGAGCCGTTAGTTGCAGGAATTACAACTCCGTCTTTGTCATTTAATTTACTTGAATCATTTGATACTATAACACCAAAATCAGTTGTTGGAAGTGCCATATTAAGTCTTACAAATGTGTAACTTACATATCCTGCTTCATCGTCAATGTATCCGAAAGTATAAGGTTTGGAGAATTCAGGTTCTTCTGCTGTAACAAAGTCAATATCAATTACTGCTCCAATAGTTGTGTCAATTGTATATTCGCCGTATTTATTATTTTCTTCTATTTCAGTTCCGTTAACTTTTACAACTGCTTTATAACCTTTGTTTGCTTTTACAACAATAGTATTTACAGCATCTGCATAGGTACCATCAGCAATTTCTTCTCCGCCTGCTGTAACAATACCACCGTTTCCGATAGTATAGTATGCTTCGCCTGCTTCAAGTGCTTTTGTTGTAAATGATAAAACATCATAAGTTTCCTGACCGATTGTATTGAAAACTCCATTTAGTGAAACTTTATATTCTGTTTCAGGCTGTAATGTTTCTGCTAAAGTAACTTCATACTTTTGATTTCCTTCATCAACACATTCAACACTTGCAGGAATTTTTCCGTTAACTCTTACATTTGCTATTGATACATTCGCCGCAGTAGAGTTAAAATCAATAGTAATTTTGTTAAGTTCTGTTTGTTCGTTATTGGCTACCTGTGCACTGAAATATTCAGGTTTCTCAAAAACTTTAAGGTCATCCATATAGGTTATCATACCTTTTGTATCGTTTTGGTAACAGTTATTCTGGAAATAAACGGTGCCTAAATTACCTGCGTTATCCCATGGATTTGTCCATGTATAATCGTCTGAAGCAGTATTAGTAATCATATATTCTCCATCCCAGTAAAAATCTATTGCGTTACTGTCAGCACTATATACGAAACTTGCTGTATGCCATACATCTTCAGTCTCTTTATATTTATATGTCGGATATGTGGTTCCTGTTGTTATACTGGTAGTGCTAACAGCCGGGAAAATCATAGCAGTAGCAGTGTTCTTTCTGCTACCCGTATTACTAACCGAGTAAAAATAACTGCCGGAACTACTTGCACTCAATTTAATTTTATATTCAAGAACCAAAGGCTGGCGGTTCGCACTTTCGTTAGAATATCCGGGTGTAAAATAAATTTTACTACTCGTTGCTTTAGCAGTGCCAGTACTCGTATCCTTAACATTGTAAAATTTCAAACTTCCATTTTCAACAGTAACGCTCGCATAATCGGTTGCTGCTGTTTTTTCACTAAATTCATTGCCACTTATAGCATCTTCGGAATCAAAAGAATTATAGTAAGGCAGTGGTCCGTCATTATAAGTTTGTTTTGCTTCAACATTAATTGCAAAATTTGCCTCTGCAAGAGATAATCCGAATGTATTATCTTTCATATCAGTTGCAGTAAGAGTATAACTTCCTGCGGCAAGTTCGTTTTCAAGGATTAATTTATAAGTTGTTTCATTTATTTTTTCAATATATGAAACTTTTGTTCCGTCAGATAAAGTAAAGTTTTCAGCAGAAATATTTGCAGGAACACCACTGAAATTAAGAACTATTCCACCGTTACTTGCGTTAACCAGTGAAGCAGTAAATGTTTCAGGTTTTTCATAGATTTTAACATAATCAGTTTCAATTGTCATCTTAACATCAGCGCTGGAAACCGCAGTTGTAGCAGCATGCATAAGTGCAATTTTACCGGTTGAATAATAGGAGTTATCGTAAGTATCATTATGCTCATCAGTTGAAGTTTCTCCTATATATTTTCCGTCAACATAAAGTTCTCTGGTAGGTTTTGAGCCTTTGTAAACAATAGAGTAGGTATGCCATTTTGTAAAGTCATAACCTGTAGCAGATTCATTTTCATTTATTTTTATTGCTGCATTGTCACTTCTGTCCCATCTTATTGCATCTGCAAGTCCCAGTTCATAGCTTCCGCCCATAGTAATTGTAAAAGGAGCAGAGTATGCGCTATTTACAGTAGAATCAGATGACAAATATCCGTAAGATTCTGCACCTTGTTTTCTTAATCTGAATTCAAGTACTATATCAGGTTTTTGGGTATTTGCTGCCTCTGTAACGGTAATAGCAGGATGATACCAAACAAAATATGAACCTCCATTTGTTCCGTTTACACGATGTGCTGATGTTCCGTCTTCTGTAACAACTCTTTCGGAAGTTACATTAGCATAGGCTGCTCTTAGCTTAACCTTTGAAAAATCAGAGTCTGTGTTAAAGTCATTAAAGTAATAGACTTCAGTTGAGTTTTCTGATGCCATAGCAGGCAGTGCAAAAGGCATCAGGGAAAGTAACATTGTTAGCATAAGCAAAGATGATAAAATTCTTTTCATTTAAAATCTCTCCTTTTTTTATATATATTTTTTTAAAGGCTACATTTTAATACCGTTTACTTTTTAGTATTTATAAACACATTTTAATAAAATACTCAAAAAGGATTTTACCGTCAACGGTATCTTTTCTTTTTTTTGAAAAACACATTCTCTCAGGGTGCCACTGCACTCCGAAAACGGGTAATATATTATGCCTGATACCTTCTATTGTTTTCCCGTCCGATGCAGTCATTATTACAGAAAGATTGTCTCCTGTGTTTTTTACAGCCTGATGGTGAAAACTGTTTACAAAAAAATCTTCTCCATACAAATCGTAAATAAAACTGTTTTTTTTCGCTGTAACTTTATGCACTAAATCATAATCGGCAAACGAAGAATGTTCTTTTGAATTTTCTATATCCTGATATAATGTTCCCCCGAAGGCTATATTAATAAGCTGACAGCCTCTGCATATACCCATAACAGGTTTTTTTGCATCAATAAATGCTTTTAAAAGCATAAATTCAAAATGGTCTCTTCTTTTATCGATATCTACCGAACCATTTACTTTTTCATTGTAATAGCAGGGATTAATATCGTTACCGCCGCATAGAATAAGTCCGTCATATCCGTCGGAACTGCCGAGGCAGTAATATGCTTCGGCAATCCCTCCGGAATTATTTACAGCGTCAATATAAAATTCTTTTTTACTATTTACGGATAATAAGATTTTAGGTTTTTTCTGTAAAACTTCCATTATAAATTTTCCTGATTATTTAAATATGTTTTTATTTATAAATTACTGCTGTATAATCGTTTGTATAAGATGAATGAACGAAAATTTTACTGTAATTTACATTATCCTGATCATATCCTACAAAGTCAGCAGGAGTTGCTTTTCTTACCTTTTGGGATTTTGAACTTTCAAAAACATAGCCGTAGGACGGATATCTGTGAAGTTCTATTTTTTCAGATTTGATAATTGTATCCTGTCCATTTTCATCTTTTCCGGCAATTTCAAGCGGAATTGCAAATTCGTAAAATTCATCGTAAGCGTTTTTAATATAACCACGGTTTAATTTTTTAGATGCAGTAAAACTTTTAGGAGTTGAGTTTTCGGGAGGGAAAGTACCATTTACGGAATAGTCAAAATATTTTGTAAGCCCCATTACTTTTCCGTCCTCAATATCTATCCATGCAACGTCACCTTCGTCTATACTTGCAACAGCACTTGCATCTTCTACAAGAGCAGTTTTTTCAACTCCGCCATGCCAGTAGATGAGTTTGGTATAAACCATTCCGTCTTCTTCATTATAAAACTCAGTTTTTTTAGACACCAGCATCGGATTGTCATAAGATCCCATTGAACTTACTCCGCCGCCACTTCTTACAACTTTAACAGCGTCAATATCCTTATCCTGGCTTCCGAACTTTTTATATAAAACAACCGCTATATCTGTTTCTCCTATTGCTGTTGCATCTCTTACCGTAAAGTCATCTTCGGTTATTCCCGTAAGGTCTTTTGGCACATAATAAGCTTTTGCTGTCTTTTTAACAAAGTACTGTATATCTGCCGAAGGCACAACCGCGCAGGTGGTACGATTAAGATATACGTGAACCGACGAGCCGGGATCATATACTTTTTCCATAACATTTATTTGTGCAACACGTCCTGAGTCATTAATGTCGATTTCCACAAGTTCGCCCTTTAATCCCGAAAGGGTATTTTTAATATACACATAATCATCCGCAACGGTCGTTTTCTTTAAAACTCCGTTTATCCTGATGTTTCCTTTAAGAACGGTCTGGGTAAGACCTTCGTTTTCATTATAATATTTTAGATAAAGGTCGGGTTCAGGCTGACCTGCTTCGCCAACTGCAACAATAACACATATTGTGCTGAGTTCATCTATCGTATATGCTGCAACGTTACCGAACATATCAAATGAGAATGCGCATTTGGTATTAAGTTCAAGGTTTTTAAATCTGTCTTTTGCATGTTTTTGGATTGGAGATGTAGTTCCATCGTCAAACATTATGTAGTCGCCGTCTGATTCTTTTAAAATCATTGCTGCGGCTTTTCTTTCAACTTTTCCTTTTGCATAAATTGCTGTTATATTACCTTCATCATCTCTTAAAATATCAAGAGCATCCCATTCGTGAAGCCAGGTCATATCGGTTTTGCCTGTTTCGTCAAGTATCGGAACGTTTTTCATATCATCTTTTGAAACTGTGCCTGCACCATACTTAAATGTAATAACTTCGTCTTTTGAATTTACTCTGTCGATAATGCAAGTTTCATAGGAAAGAATTGATACAACGTCAATAGTTCTGTCGCAGTTATTATCGATAAGTTTTACTTCTCCCGATGCCATATTTAAAATTACCGATTCACTGTAATGTGAAAGATGAGCACCGTTATATATAATGTTTGCATTTGCAGGGAAGGTAATTGTATCATTTTTTGTTTCACTTACTTCGTAGATTATACTGCTTCCTCTTACATCTACAATGTCACCTGCAGGTATAATTGTAATGATATTTCTGTCATTTTTATTCATATAGATAAGACTGTTATCGTCTACATTATAGTATGCATAGCAGTTTATACCTATAAAATCATCACAGTATATATCGCCTGCGGAAAATAGTCTTCCTTCGATTATAATTCCGCCTGTTTCCTTTTTTGAGGTAAGGGTTGTGCGTGTGTTACCTGTAACAATGCCTTCTGCCTTTCCTATGTTATAATATATTTCTACAAAAGGTTTAGCGCTTAACTCTTTTTCGTATGAGCCGTCAGCCGAAATTTTTGTAATCTGGCATACGTGCTCATCAATCATATTTTTAAGAAGTATAGCAAGTTTTTTACCTGTGATATTTACGTTTGTTATTCCGCCTTTGATACCATCAAGAAGTTTTGTGGAACGAACGCTCATATAATATCCGTTAGGATATCCGCCGTTGTAGTATGAATATTCTTCATATCCTAAAACTCTTAAAATTGTTATCATTGCATCAAGGTCGGTAATAAACAAGTCAGGGTTGAAGTTACCATTTCCGTCACCCTTCATAAACTTACTCTGGCTAACGGCAAATATAGCATCACTGAATTTACTTCCTTTTTTAACATCGTTGAATTCTCCGTCTGCACCACCTGTTAATTTTGCAACTTCAAAAACTGCTTGTGCAAACTGCGCTCTTGTTATATTCTCGTCACTTAAAAGAATGTCCTTTATTTCTTCATCCACTATCCCTAATGTATACAAAAGTTCGGCACTAAAATCCGTTGCTATTTCATCTTTTGTATCGGCTATCGCCTGTGGCATAATAGACATACTAAAAAGTATACTTAATGCGAGGATTAGAGTTAATATCTTTTTCATTTGTTTTCAATCCTCCTTATTAATGTACAGCACTGTGCTCTGGTAAGCGGGGTATCAAACATCATATTTCCCGAATCGTTACCTATAAACATCTTTGTGCCTTTTATCCATTCATCTACATTTTGATATTTTGCCTTATCGGCAAGGAATGTGTATAAAACATCTGCAAAATCGCCTCTTAAGATTGCTTCATTTCCTCTTAAAGTAGAGTACTCAAAGCCCATTCTTTTAAGAACGATTGCAATCTGTTCCCATGTAAGATAATTTTCAGGTGAGAATGTAGTATCACTTGTTCCTATAAACCATCCGTTTTCAGTTGCCCACATTACATCACTGTAGAACCAGTTATCTGAAACTACATCAGTATAACTCTTTTTAGGAGCAGGTTTTTCCTCTTCTTTTTTATCGTCAGAAGGGATAGGGCTATATGATACGCCCCCTCCTCCGCCGCCTGTTGATGGTATAATAACAGGAGGTGGTGGTGGAAGTATTACAGCCTCAGAATTTTTCTGCTCAGTTATTGCACTGTTTACTGCATCTTTAAAAGCAGTAAGTGAAGGATATTCTACTTTTATAACTTTATCTGCAACTTTGGAAGGATCTGAAAGTGTGTAATAATTTTGTGTATCAATTCCAAGTTCAGTTCCGTAAACATCTATAATACTTGCTAAAATACTGTTATGAGACGCTTTATATATTCCACCGATTATTGTAAGGGTTTTAAGTGCCCCCGACATATCGGAAGGAAGATTATACGAAGTGCCTTTTAATTTATCTTTAACATAAGTCTTAGCATCGATGGAAATAAGTGTAGAAAATGTATTCTTTGTTTTATCATCGATTGCAAGGTCATCGCTTTCTTTGATAAGTTTTTCGGTATCTATTCCTTCATAGATATATCCCATTTTAATTGCGGTTTTAAACAGTTCGGAAAGTCTTTCCTGACTTGCTATTTCACTGTTTTCCTCCGCATCTCTCAAACTTAAAAGTCTTTCATACGCGTAAGTAGTATCAGTTAAGTTATCTATACTTTCGGTATCAAGTTTCATATACTCGCCAAGTGCCGCAACAAATTCTGCGACTGTTTGCGCGTTTGCAGATGCTGCATTGATCTTTGTTGCCATCATCGAATCTATATAAGAAGGTGAGTAATATTCTATATCAGGAGTTACTGAAATCTTTTTACCGTTTTCAATTCCGACTGTGATATTATAATTTCCTACATTTTCTTCCTTAAGAGGAATATCAAAAGTAACTTTTCCTCCTTCGGTTAATTTGTTATCTACATATTCGATGTTTCCCTTATATTTTATTAAAAGACCAACTATGCGTTCAGTACTGTCCTTAGTATCAACAGCTACAGTTATTCCCGAATAATCGTCTTTTATCGCTGTAGTTACTTCTGCCTTGCCTGTATATTCAGGGATTTTATACCCAAGTTTTATATTTTCTTTTTCTCCCATGCTGTAAGTTGTTACATCTGATACAGGTACAGGATTATCAATTCCACTCCATGAAAACGCTGAAATTTTCTGAGCATCCGATGAAATTTCAATATCATAGTCTGCCTGACCGTTTGCTGAAAGTTTATTAAATAATTTATCTTTAATCATATAACCTTCAGCGTCATACTGTGCTGCTATAACTTCTACGCTTTTTTCCTCGTTAAGTTCGTCTGCTACATTTACCGAAACTTTTGCACTTCCGTAAGTAATAAGTTCCATTTCGGCATTACCGTCAGTAACTTTTGGTCCGTCAACATAAAAAGTTTTATCTCTTGTAGTAAATGATATTGTATCTGAAACTTTTTTACCAAGACTGGTTACAGCACCGTCGATTACAATTTCATAAGTTTGTTCGGTTTGCAAATTCTCTGAAAGTTTAACTTCAAAAACCTGATTTTCTTCATCAAAAAGTGTAACGCTTTCGGCAGTAATTCCGTCAACTGTTATCATAGTTTCATCAAAATCAACTATCGTTGTGTCAAACTCAACATATACCGTATCAAGACTGTAAGACATAGGATATGCTTTTATACCAATCGTGGTTCCGGGTGAATAAGTTCTTATGTAGTCATATTCCGAAGTCATCATACAACTTTTACTGGAAAGCATTAGATTAAATACAATTGATCCCGTTTCAAACCAGGAATTGACATCGGAATCGGTAGTTCCCGCAAGGACTCCATCTATATATAAAGAACGTGTGTTGTCACTTCCGCTATACTTGATTGCATAAGTATGCCACTTTGTAACATCGTCAATAGTTCCTGCAACCGCTGCATTATTATGAAACCATCCCCATGCATTACGGTCTTTTGAATAACTTTGCGCGCCATAGAAGAATATCGGGGCACTGCTTGCCGCTCTCCATGACATATATGCATAATTTTCCATATTGGATAATCTGTTCTTAAATTCAAGAACAAAATCGGGACGTACTGTTTCTTTATTTGTCACCTTATCTATTATTATTCTGCCTAAAGCATTTGATTGTGTTTGAAGAATAAGAACACCATCTTTAATTTCATAAGGATAAGCTCCGTCCTTTGTTATCCCGTCAGGCAACTTACCATCATTAAAATGCCAGTTACCGTAAACCAAATCACCACTTTGTGCACCTTCACCCTCTGTTGCCACAGCCGTAAGATTTAAAAACGAAAATAACATTACGCCTGAGAGTAAAAGGGATATTATTCTTTTTCTTAGCATATTTTACCTCCTTTTTTATTTAAACGGAAATGCATAACCTTCATCATAGTCAAATACCGTCTGCAAATCTCTGATTGCAAATCCGAGTTTCCTTGCCATTTTGGTTATATCTGAAAGATACGCTTCCGAGATATTAATTGCTTTGGCTTCATTTAGTGCATCGGAAAATACTTTAAAGCTTTCTTGTGAGTAGTCTTTTTCTTTATAATATTTTGATGCATTTTCAATCATAATTTCTAATCGCTGACGCTGATTAACATGTATTTTTGCAAGTGAGTTTGCTCCGTACTGCCTTAAAATATTACCATCGTTATCAAGGGAAGTATAAGTATTTGTACCTGAAATTCTAACATAATCCCAGTTTTCAATATTTATCGTATGCAGATTATTATCAAGCACTGCATATAAAACTCCCTCATCGCCGAAGAATACTCTCTCACCCATATAGGATGCTGTTGTTGTTTTATCAGGATAGAATGATTTGTATTTTACAACACTTAAATCATCAGGGTCCAGTGCAAATATCGTCTGCCCCACATTCGCCTTTCCATATAAAAGTCCATCAGGACCGAAGCAAAGTTCTCCGATTTTAGTTGTTTTGGAAAGACCGTCAAAATTTACTGTAACTGTTTTAACAACATTGCCTGTTTTTGCATCTATTTTTGCAACATGTGCTTCCTCGTGTGTTTCATGCTGAGGAACATTTACCGAAGATGATGCATAGAGGTAACCATCTTTATATTCAACACCTGTTATATTCTCACCCTTAATAACACCCAGATAAATTTTATAATGAGGCTTATCATCAAAATAACTTACAAGAATTACTCCACCTTCGGGGTTTCCGTAATCCGCAATACCTGAAATTACGCTAAAGCCCGCATTGGTATCCTTTGTATGATAAAACCTGTTTACTCCGCTTGTTGATTGTATAGATTTCGGGTTAACGCCATCTGCAAATGATTTTAAAGGATCATACATCTGCATTGTGCAGGAACCTCCGTAAGAACCGCCGAAAACTTTTCCTCCTGTCATTGTAAGAGCATGTTGTTGCCCGTTATCTGCTGTAAATAGCGGAGTGTTCGTTTTAAGGTCATATCCGTTAAGTCCTGCTACTAAGCCCGAAACATATAAAATATCATCTCTTGATACATAGAAAAATTGAGGTTTTGCAGGTATTCCGGAAAGTTTGTTAAGTAAATCGGTATATTTGTGAGTAAGTTTGCCGACATCAGGTCTGATATGGAAAATTCCAGGATATGCTTCCTGTCCGCCTATGCCGATTAAACCTATATTTCCATACTTATCAGGGAACCATCTTCCAAAATCATATCTTACAAAGTTTCCGTAGCCTGTTGTTGTTGTAAATAAGTTTTTAACTTCAAGTGTTTTTAAGTTAAATGAATGGAAGGTCTTTCCACCGGTTGCACTAAAGTAAACCAAATCAGGATTATTTGGGTCGGGATCGGAAATTCGATTTTGCTGACCTCTTCCGCCATCAAATTCAGTTACCTTTTCCATTGTGTTTTTATTTAGTACAATCATACTGTTACCGATATTTGCAAATATGTAATCTCCGATAACTTTTATAAATACTATAGAGCCAGGCACTCTGCCCTGTTCATCTACGTATGTTACAATTTCGCCCGTCTTTTTATCCAGTCTTGAAATTGTCGCAACGTGTGATGAGTCAGCTGAACCTGCATATATATAATTTTCGTCGCCTGTTGCAGCGTGGGAATATTTGATTCCTTTGCCAAAGCCTTTGTATGTACTGACTTTTTTATTATCTATATCATATTCAATAACATATGAGCCTTCGGTTTCATACTTACTGTTGTATATAGGCGAGTATAACATACTGGTATCGCCATCTGCCCCATAGAATGTATACCACGCATTTGAGCCTTCGCATATATCAGCCTGAATTAAAGTATTCTTCTTGGTTTCAGGATCATATACATATAAATCAGGGTTTGAGTAACCCATCGCATAAACCTTACCGTCCGAACCTATTTTAAGACTTGTCTGATGAGCGCTTCCAAATTCGTAGGAATTTAAGAATTTCCCTGTATATGTATCAAATTCATAAATATATCCAGGCGAACCAACCAAAGCCATAAATGTTCTTAAACCATCTTTAGTATATCCAGTTGTAGCCGCTTCAACTTTTTTAATAAAGGAAACGTTTCCTATTTCGGATAAACCTGAAAATTCCGGCATTCCCGTTGTTGAGGATTCAAATATCGCTTTCTCAGCACTGCCTGATTTGTTAAGTGGAAGAAGTCCGTCCCATATATATGCTTTTACTTCCGAAACTCCCGATGGTAAAACTAAATCATCAGTTTTTATAGTCTGTTTTGAGTTCGGAGATATGTTAACTGTTTTAGCTGTATATGAAACAAGTTTTTTATTATTTCCTTCCCCTCCGTAAGCCGCAAGATATAATGTTGCCGCTCTTAATTTCGAGTCATAATTTATAACATCCGTTTTAACACTTATCGGATCTTCGGAATATTCATATTCGGATACCGATACTCCGTTTTGCATAAAGGAAGGAGTACCCGATGAGAGTTTTTTTGCTTTAACAACTATATCATCTACGTCAACAACTGTATCTGCAGCAATATATGCCACTTCAAAGCGAAGGGACAATTTACCATTCTTATAATAAGATGCGTAAGCATTATTGTCGGCAGTTCCGACATACACTCCATCAATATAAGTATCTCTGGTATTGGTTACGTTACTGTGAACAACTTTTACACTGTGCCATACGTCATAATTCGGCTTAGAGGATGTTCCCCAGGTAAATCCTATATTATCATTGTTATCAGAATCGTAATTTCTTATTAACCCGTAAGTTCCGCCTTCGTTCTTATATCCACGTGCAAACTGTGGTCCCTGAATTCTTGCAGGGTAGGCAGATGATGCAGTTCTTAAATTAAATGATACGGAACTTCCACCCATAGCCGTCATTCTTACTTTATATTCGACTATAAGTTCCGGAATAAGTTCAATTGGCTCAGCAAAGGTTTTTTCAACATACACTTCTAAAGTTGTACCTGTCCCCACATGCTGAAAAGACATCATACCGTTTCCATCTTCAACTTTACGGATAACTTTTGAATTAAAATCTCTTGGATATTGGTGTGTACTTTCCCTGTCTGAAGTTGAATAATTAAATGTTCCGTCCCAGTATTCGGGAACTTCTGCCATGACACCATCGCTATGCTTAGTATTTGCAGTTTCAAACTTATCAAAGTTCTTTATTTGTGTGTCAGTTGCTAAGTAGCCCGTATCAAAATCTTCTTCCCAGAATATTTTATATTCTTCATTATCGTCTGCTAAAGCAGGAATGGTAATCATTCCTGCTGTCAGCGATAAAACAATAGCGATTGCTAAAAACCTTTTTAACATTTTTATCACCTTATTAGCCGTCGGAGTGTCAAACTCCATACGCCTTAAACTTATTAAATTTTAATATTTTTAATTTGTCGTCCTTGTAAGGCTATTTGTTTATATAAGCATATAATAGTTTTGCAGCTTGGGCTCTTGTCGTTTCATTAGGTTTACCCGCTTCAAAAGTATCTGCTTTTATTCTGTTTAAAATAAGTATCATTTGTTCTTCGGTAATTATATCGTTAGGTGCAAATTCGGTTTCGCTTACTCCTTCTATCCATCCTTTTGCATACGCTGTCTGAACGTAACTGTAATACCAGTCAGCCTTTGTAACGTCTGAAAATTCATGAGGAGTGTCTATAATTTCGTCGTCACAACCTTCAATTACTGAAAGAAGTTTAACAAATTCTGCTCTTGTTATAGGATTGTCAGGAGCAAATGTTTTATTATCTATTCCCGATATTATTTTTGAATGTTTTAGAGTATTAACTGCTTTTAAGGCTTCAAGGTCGGTATATCCAGTCATATCGGCAAATGCTGCCATATTATCTCCGAATACGTAAGCAAAGCCTGCATCTTCGTCATATTTCGTCTGTAAATCCTGGATTGCAAAGGTAAGTTTTCTTGCCGCATCTTTAACTGCTGCGTCTGAATCTTTATATAAGTCTACTTTCTTTGCGTCTGCAAGTGCATTCTGATACATTTTCCAGCTTGTTTTTGAGAAGTCTTCTTCTTTATAATATTTTTCTGCATTCTGAATCATTATATCCAGTCTCTGACGTGGATTAACACTCAGAACAATAAGATCTGTACCTGTTGAATTCCCACCATAACGTTTGATGATATTACCATCATTGTCAAGAGCAAATCTGTCACAATTTCCATGTAAAAGTTTTGCTTCAAGGGTGTCAAGATTTACTGCATGAAGTTGGTCGCCCATTGTATTATATAATACTCCGTCAGCACCAATTTTCATATAGTCGCCAAGATATGTATTTGTGGTTATTCTTTGTTTATAATATGTTTTATATCTTGTAAGTTCCATTGTTTCAGTGTCAACTTCTAAAAGAGTTACTCCCTGATTTGCAACTGCATAAAGTTTTCCGTTAGGTGCGATAACTGGTTCACTTATAACTTTTAAAGAGCCTACATCAGGAATCTTATATGCCATAACTTTTACAACTTCACCTGTTTTAGCGTCTATTTTTGCTATATGCGCTTCTTCATGAGGGTCGTGCAAGTTAACAACTACGGAGGTTGAAGCATATATATATCCATCCTTATAGCACTGACCTGTTATATTCTCTTCGTAAATAATTTCGCCTATTTCTTTACCCATTGGTTTACCGTTTGCATAGGTAGATAAAACTACGCTTCCTGCGTCACCACCGTAATCGGCAATTGAGCAGTGCATACAAAATCCTGCATTTGTCTGGGATACAAAATAATGACGGCATCCAAGACTTGCCTGGAAATAATGTTTAGGATTATCAGTTTTTTCAACTACAGGCTTTTCAGGATCAATCATATAGAAATCGCCGCCCGAATATGTTCCGCAGAAAATCATTCCGTTTGCTTCGGCTATTCCGTGTTGGGAATTCTGCTTAACTGAGAATACAGGTGTATTTGATTTTAAGTCAACTGCATTTACTCCCGCTCTGTATCCGCCTGTATATAAAATATCATCTCTTGATACATAATAGTAATCTGACTGAACAACACTTCCGATGCCCTGTCTTGGAGTTTTTAATTCTATATACTCAATATGAGGGTCGCCCGGTGTTATAAGTGCTACATGTGTATCGGAAACACAAGCATATATTGCCCATGTTCCATCCTTTTTCTGAATCCATTCACCAAATTCAACTTTACCTAAATCGGTCATTCTGTTTTCAAATTTTTCGGTTACTGTTTTAACTTCATATGTTTTAAGATTAAATGAGTTTAATCCTACTTCATTTTCAGACATAAAGTATATTATATCAGGATCTCCGTCAGGTTTTATATATGATATTCTCTGTCTGCCGCCACGTCCGCCTGTAGGGAAACGAGCCACTTCAGTCATTGTTTCTATATCAATACAAAATACCCACTGCCTTATAGCAGCAAAAACCTTATCGCCAACTACGATACAATGTGGACAGTTACCTGCTGTAATATTAGGATCGGTATTATGCCATATCTTTTTCTCGCCTGTTTCTTTATCTACTCTGATTATTCTTTCACTTCCCGCGTCATCCCCTGCAGAAGTGAAAAGATATTTATCATTACCTGTTGCACCATGCATATACTTCATACCGTCGGTTACATTTTCGTATATTCTGTACTCTCCGGTTTCAATATCGTATTCCATTGCATTAGTTCCGCTTGAATGAGCAGTATATAATTTTGTTCTGTCATCATTTGCGCCGGGATTCATTCCCCATGCATCTCTTCTTGTATCATAAATTTTTTTATGAATTTTACTTTCCTTAGTTGCAGGGTCATATATAAACCAGTCAAATCCGTTTGTATGATGAAGTTTGCCATCAGATGCAGGCTGGAAGGAATAGTAAAATCCTGTATCTTTTTCAAGATTAAAACTTGCTATCCATTCCCCTGTCAATGTGTCAAACTCATTAATATAAGAAGGTTTAGCATTCATAGAAACGTAAGTTCTGTGGCCATACTTTGTCATACCACCCTGAGTTCTTGTGCTTGAACGGTTCCATGCTGCTTCTCCGATTTTAACACCTTCATCTTTTATTTCGGGAATTCCGTTTGTTGACGGAACATAGTTAATTTCTTCCTCCGTTTCAATTTTATCTATATCGCTTAAATCGTATTTGGGAACAAGTCTTGTAAGTTTCCAGTTATCAAAAAAGGCTTCATCTTTAGGATATAAAGTCAGGGTTGTATAGCAGTAACTGTGTGCTTTGCCTGCTTTGTATGGTGTCTGGAAAGTTGTTTCAGTTGCCAAAAGCCCGTTAACAAGAATTTTCATCATATTCTTATTATCGTCAACTATAATCTCAATATGATTCCATTGTGTAGGCATAAAACTCTTTGAATAAAGTTTACTTGAGTTTCTTGTAAGGTTTGCAAAGTATGTGGTAACCGAAGAACTAGTCCAACGGCTGTTAAATGCCACACCTTCTGTTTTTATATCAAATTCTATTTTAAAACATGATAAGTTCTGAGTTGTCATATTAAATGTCTGCATAAATGTTGCACTAACGTTAGCATCGGTATTATTGTAAAAACGATAGTATTTATTATCAGTTTCTTCCCCTTTTACAATTCCACCACCTGTATTTGCAGGTACGGTTATCCATTCGCTTGGAGTTACGGCATTCGAATTACCCCTTCCAGAAGGGTGTTCGCCGACTTCCAAATCTTCAAAATCGCAAGACCAGATAACCTCGTCCTCGATATAATCAAATTCTTCAATTGCATCTGCATATACACTATACCCTGGTATAAGCATAATTACTGCAAGAAGCATAGCTAAAATTCTCTTCATAAAAAATCAGCATCCTTTCGTTTTCATTATAAGAATATACACTTTCTTATATCTTGATTTTATCATACTAAAATATGCGATACAATTTAACAATTTGTTATTACTTGTGTTTTTCTGAACTGAATTCAAAAAATCGCTTTACATATAATCCTTTTTAAAATACAATAATATCAAAGTAATCCAAATGTTTTGAAAAAGTGAAAATATTTAGTTTTTTGGTAATATTTTTCAAATATTTTATAAATTTTCAAAAAAAGGGGATGTATGAAATGTACGATACTAGTGTATCGGATATTAACATTAAAAACATCGTTTCGGTTTGCCATGATATACGAATGCACGATTGGACTCATGTTAGTTCTAAAGAAAAAAACATTCACACAATAGATATGGTATTAAAAGGTTCCTACTCCTTAGTATGCCACGATAAAACGTTTATCGCTCGTGAAAATGATTTTTTATATGTACCGCCTAATACCGCATTAACATCTCGCTCAGTTGCCCTTCCTACCGACATTATAATGGTTTATTTCACAGCAGAAACAGAGAACGACTCGGATGCAAACATATTTAACAATGAGTTTATTCTTAGCAATTGTAACGACAGTATTAAGAACTCTTTTAAAAATATCAAGCACTCATTTTTATTAAAACAACCGGGTTATACTCTTGATATCAAAAAAAATATATATAAAATATTAAACGAAGTTGTTTCCAAAACATACACCAATAATCTCGGCAATTACAATTACTATATAATCAAGGCTGCCGATGAATATATCAAGGCAAATTACCTTAGAGAAATTATTTCAATCGAACATCTTGCCGATTTATGTAAAATTACGCCCTCGTATTTTACAAGAATTTTCAAAAGTGTATTTGGAGTATCTCCCAAAAAATATATAGTTGACTTAAAAATGCAGGCTGCCTGCGAATATCTTACTTACACTTCTACTTCTATAAGCAATATTTCCAAAACTCTTGGATATGAAGATATTACTTACTTTACCGCCTCGTTTAAAAAACATTTCGGGATTTCTCCTATGGAATATCGAAGAAAGTATAATATGATGATAAATTAAGATAAAAATTTGTAACAAAAAAGACATTTTTCAAAAAATGAAAAATGTCTTTTTTTGCGGGAAATCAAAACCATTGAGATATTTTAATTTTTTGTTTTGCGCAAGCAAAACTACCTTTTCGAAACTTGTCAAGTATTTCGGACAAATAAAAGAGTGAATTTTTACATCCATACAGAATTAGGTGTCTTGTAACCTATTCCCGAATGTAATCGCTCTGAATTGTAATACAAATATATGTAACTTAATA